>JAZRIF010000241.1:0-6948 GCA_045645165.1 Eubacteriales bacterium | reverse complement strand
CAAGTACCGCGTCCTGGGCTTCCGCCGCGAGGGAGGGGATACCGTCTCCCTGCTGGAGGTGGAGCTGGTCACGGGACGCACCCATCAGATCCGCGCCCACATGGCGCATATCGGCCATCCCCTGGTGGGCGACGGCAAGTACGGCGTCAACCGCGACGATAAACGATCTGGCTACAAGTACCAGGCTCTCTACGCCTACCGCCTCCGTTTTGATCTCCCCGAGGACGCAGGCTCGCTGAATTACCTGCGTGGGCGGGAATTCGTGATTCCCCCTGCCGAGATCTGGTTCACCAAGGGCTTTGACCTCAAAGGGAAGGGCGTGCCCAAATGGGACGTCCGCCCCGCCACATCGTCCGAAGGAGGAAGCAAGGCATGACGGATATTCTCGGCGGATCCATGGGACAAACCTCACGGTATGGCTCTCTGCGGGATATAGCCGTCAAGTGGCGATGGCTCATTCTCCCCCTCGGCGGTATACTCTTTGCTCTGACCGTGATCTTCCCACAGATCGGGGCTTTCGAGTGGATCGCCTTGATCCCTGCGTTGTTTACTATTTTGACGCTGACCGCTGATCCTACGGTGAAGTACCGCCGTCTCTACGGCCTGGGTCTGGTATTTTTCTGGCCCTTTTACGCCGTGAATTTCCATTGGTTTTTCTATATGTACCCTTTGGATTTCGCAGGCATGACCCGCGCCGCCTCGGCGGTGGTGGTAACTGTGGCCTGTCTGGGACTCTCTCTGTTCCAGGCGTTGGGCGCGGCGATTCTGTTTCCATTGATGGCTGTGGCAGTGCGGGGCAAGTGGCTCTCCAAGCACACGATCCTGCACCCCATCCTTTTCGCCTGCCTGTGGACGGCGCTGGAATGGTGGCAAGCCCACAGCGGCTGGTCGGGGGTGCCGTGGGCACGGCTGTCCCTCGGACAGGCTGAGATGGTGCTCAACCTCCAATCCGCTTCGTTTTTCGGCGCCTACTTCATCACCTTCCTCATCGTAGCGGTGAACGGGATTCTGGCCTATCTGTTTCTGCACCCCTCCAAGCGTGTTCTGTGCGGAGCATTGGCTGCGGGGCTGTACTTTGGCAACATGGGCTTCGGCGTGATTCGTATGGCTTCCATGAAGAACGAGGGAACGACCATCAAGGCTGCTGCCATTCAGGGCAACAAAGGTTCCTTGGAGAACTGGAGTATCGGAACGATGGATCGTGTCATGGAGGTCTACGGAGACCTGTCCCGTGAGGCCGCCGCCGAGGGCGCGGATCTCATCGTCTGGCCTGAGACCTGTATTCCGGCGAACATCGACCGACAGGGGTGGGTGTACGAGTATGTCACGAGTCTTTCTCGTGAGTGCGGCGTTCCCATTCTTTGTGGGCTTTTTACCCGTGTGGAGGAGGGAAGTGAAGCCGACTACAACTCCATCGTTGTGGCGCTTCCCGACGGAACGGTGCACAACACCGTTTACAACAAGCGCAATCCCGTGCCCTTCGGAGAATTCGTTCCTTTCCGAAATCTGATCATGACCCTCATCCCGCCGCTGGCCGAGATCAACACCCTGGCTGAGGATATCCCTGCGGGGGAGGACTCTGTGGTTTTTGACCTGGATATCGGTAACGTGGGTTCTCTCATTTGCTTTGACTCCATCTATGAGATCAACGCCATGGACAGCCTGAAAAACGGCGCGCAGATTTTGGCCGTTTCCACTAACGATTCCTGGTTTACCGATTCCCGCGGCGTGTGGATGCACCATGCCCAATCTCAGCTCCGCGCTATTGAAACGGGACGCTACGTTGTGCGTTCCGCCAACACCGGAGTTTCCTCCATCATAAACGAAAAGGGAGAGATACTGGAATCCCTGGCGCCCTTGAAAACGGGCTACGTTATGGAGGACGTGTATCTGTCTGACCGCGTGACGGTGTACAGCGTCATCGGTAACGTTTTTGCTTACCTGTGTGTCGCGGCGGGAGCCGTCGCGATCCTGTGGCCTTGCGCCGAACGGATGCGCCGACGCCTGTTGGTGAAAAGGAACAAGAACTCGGAATGATTTGACAAAAACTTGTGAGTTGTGTAAAGAAAAATCGAAAATAATCTTGACAAAATCCCCGTTATACGCTATAATATACGTATGCGGGGATTTCCCGTAAGCAATTTGAAAGGAGACTTTTTAAGATGAAGAAGTCTGTTCGCATTCTGGCAGTCGCCATGGCTCTTTTGATGGTTATGGTCGTGCTCGCCTCTTGTGGTAAGACCCTGAAGGGCAAGTATTCCGCCGATTTCCTGGGTACCGGTACTACGATGGAGTTTGACGGTAAAAATGTTCGCTTGGCTGTAACCGTTACTTTGATCGGTGAAGTTGCCGCTATCGAAGGTACGTACACGATCAAGGATGACAAGATCTCTTTTGACTTTGTTGATGAAGATGAGATCACCAATGAGAAGGCTAAAGCTGTTCTTGCTAAGTTCTCTGAGCCCGTTTCTTTCGAAGAGGGCGATGATTACATCAAGATCGCCGGTGTCAAGTACAATAAGGTTGACAAATAATTTTCCTTGGAAAAAGAGGTCGCTTCGGCGGCCTCTTTTTGTGTTGTTTGCAATCTTGCACTTGACAGAACTCCCCTGTTGGGGTATAATATCATCGATAACACCGCCTCGCGCGAGAAAGGAGACGCTATGCATACACACCGCAACCCCGCCGACCTGCTCGGTCTTGGTCGTGACCCTGCCCTTGCCCGTCTCCTGCGCGCCTGCGGGACAGACGAAGCCTGTATCACGGGCGGCGCATCGGATTACGACAAATTCCTTGCTTTAGCTGCCGCTCTGCCTCTCTGCGAGGGGCATCCCCTGCGGGATTCTCTGAACGCCACCCTGACTGCCGCCACGGGGCTGACCGCTCCCCTATGTCCTCATACGGCGCACCCCCATTGGGATGCGTGGGTGGAGACTTACCTGTACGGCGGGAAGGTGACGGATGCCACCATTCCGTCGGCCTGCCCCTACTGTACCCCTCCCGTACCTACGGTATGGCGGGAGAATGATCTCACCCGCCTCCCCGTGCCTACCGAGGTGAAAGCCCCCGACTTGTCCGCGTGGAGCGCCGCGCTGGAGTCTGCCCTGCCCGCGGACGATGTGCCCGCCCTGTTCTCTCTCCCCGAGGACTACGCCTTTACCCGCCCCAACCCCTACCACGCGAATCTGGCTGTTGGGAGGGGGGACGCTGGAAATGAATTGACCCACCACGAACGCGATCTGCTTGTGACGCAGGCTCTGCGCGTATGGGGACAGGCGATGTTGAAAAAATCTTGGAACGGTATGCTGATCCTGCGCGGAGGAGAACCCGAGGCGGTAACCGCTCTGCTGGCCTATCTGGATACCTCCCGCGCTCTACCTACATTGGTTTGGATCCCTGATGATCCTGCCGATGCCGAAGTCGTGAGCGGTCTATACGCCAGTGTGGCAACGGGTGTGGATCTTTCCCGTTGTTCCTCTTCCGAGGATCGCGAGAGAAAGATTTCTGCCTACGCTGCGGTCGCCCCCATAGGTCGGGCAATGGTGGTGGAGTAATAAATTGCAGGGAAATTCAAAAAACGCTTACGGTTATATCACCGTAAGCGTTTTTGCTTTGAAAATTATGCCTGCTCGGCCTTATAGGCCTTGAGCGCGCGGGAGAGCTGATCGGGGCAGGAGGTGGAGCGGGGGCCGCAGTGAATGCCCTCAAGACGGGAAATGGCTTCGTCGACGTTCATGCCGGCGATGAGGGCGGCGACGCCCTGGGTGTTGCCGGAGCAACCGCCCGTGAAGGTGACCTTAACAATGGTATCTCCCTCTACGTCGATGTCGATCATGCGGGAGCAGACGCCCGCGGGCTTGTAGGTAAAATGGTTCATAATAAATATTCCTTTCAGTAATATATTTTTACAGGGTTCCGTAAAGACCGATGAGGATATCCTCGGGAGCTTCCAGGGAAAGAAAGCGTCGGAAGGTTGCCAGATCTCCATCGGCTGTATTCAGTACGCAGGCCACAGTCCCCCCATGACCTTCCTCCGATACCGCATATAACTCGTCGAAGGAGGGAAGGGTATCGACACGTCTGAGGGTCATACCGCAGAATTCCGCCGCCATTAACAGATCGGTCAGAGAGGGGGAGTCGGTGATATGGATCAGTTCCAGATAGAGCGGATCATCCAAGGAAGGCTGAACCAGAGGGGCAGGAAAGAAGCCATCCCGTGCGGCGCGCAAAAGAGCGAAACGGGTTGTTTGCCCTTCAGCAGCCCCATTTTCCAGATCACAGATAGCGACCACCTGTAGCCTGTAGCGGAGGATGAGCCGTGTGAAGGAAACGAGACGGCCGCTGTGGGTATTTTCCAACGGGAGGATGCAGTACTCGCAGAGTCCGCTTCGTACCTCCTCGCAGGCATCCACGAAACTGACCGTAGCGGCGGCGCGAGCATTTTTCAAGGGGGCGGTGAGGCAGAGGTACGCTTTGTCGGCAAAGGCTCCCGGCATATAGGCGACTCGCTCCCGTACCGCGGCGGTGAAGGGGGAAAGAGGCGGTTTGGCGGGGGCGGATGGCGTTTTTTTCTCCAGTAGATGATAGAGCAAGAGACGGGTGTAAAGCCCCGAGCGAGCTGACATGCGACGGATCAAATCCTGGTTGACGGATGCAACGGCAGACGTGAAATGGCCGACCCCGTCAGATTCGGGAAGATCTTGCAGAGAGAGAAGGATACTGTCGATGGTATCAGCATCGCCGCCGGCATCGTGAAGGATCGCATCGGCCAACTCCGAAAGCACGGCCAAAACGGATTCACTGACCCGATCCTGCCTTTGGCTCAGTACGTCCAGATTGGAAAGGCAGATACCCGTGTCAAAGCCCGAAAGCTCGGGAATGTCGGTGTTGAGAAAGGGCATAAGGCATCAGAGCTGACCCAGGATCTCGAAGCTACCTGCAAGGAAGGTCGTAAGCTCCTCGGCAGTCAGTCGGCGCTGGGACAGGAGGCAGAGGCGGTAGATCTGGGCGGCCAGAGTCTCGGCCTTGGCGGAATCGGTATCGCAGAGATCCATCAATTTGCGCGTCAGAGGAGAGGTCGTGTTAACTGTAAGGGTATACTCCACGGGGTAGGTGGGCATGCCATCCGCTCCCCCCTGCATGGCGTACATCCGCATCATTTCCTCCATACGGCGGGACTGCTCGGAGACCGTCAGCATGGCGGGCACAGACTCGTCCTTGAGGGAGGCATATTTGACCTCCATTTTCTCGTCTCCGCTGACCTTACGGTACAGGACGGTCAGGGCTTCATGTTCGGTGATGTCGCCATCCTTTTGCAGAGCGGCCACGTCGGCGTCGATGCGGCGGAACTTTACGGTGCCCTCACCGGCATAGGCCTCGTACATCTGGACGAATTGGGAGTCGATGAGCTTGTCCAGCACCGCTACCTTGATGCCCTCGGCCTCAAAGAGGGAGATATACTGAGCCTGTCCCTCGGGATCGGAGGTGTAATACAGGATCTTTTCAGCAGGCGCGTCGGTACCGTCCTCGACCTTGAAGTATTCGTCTACGGTGACATATTTTCCGTCGGTGAGCTTGAACAGGAGAGAATCCTTCACGCGGTCGTAGAACTTGCGATCCCGCATGCAGGCGTACTCCACGAAGGTGCGGATGCTGTCCCACACGCTCTCGTAGGTCTCGCGGTCGGTATCGCACAGAGAGTTCAGCTTATCGCAGACCTTCTTGACGATGTGGGCGGAAACCTTGGACACGTAAGTATTGTTCTGGAGGTAACTGCGGGAGACGTTCAGAGGCAGCTCGGGGCAATCCAGCACGCCCTTGAGCATGAGGAGATACTCGGGGATAATCTCGCTGACGTTGTCGGCCACGAAGACCTGATTGTAGTACAGCTTGACCTGCCCCTCAATGGACTCGTACTCGTTACCCAGGCGGGGGAAATACAGAATGCCCTTGAAGTTGAGGGGGTAATCGGCATTGATGTGGATGTGGAACAGGGGCTCGCGGAAGTCGTGGAAGACCTTGCGGTAGAAGTCCTTGTACTCCTCGTCGGTGCATTCCGAAGGAGCTTTCTGCCACAGAGGGGTGACGTCGTTGACGGGGGTAGGTTCGGTGGGAGCTGCTTCCTCACCGTCGGAGGGCTCTGTCTTTTCGTCCTTATCCGCATCCACAAAGTAGATCTCGGTGGGCATAAAGGAGCAGTACTTATCCAACATGCCCTGTACCTTGTAGGCACTCAGGTATTCGGCTTCCTCTTCGGTGACGTGGAGGATGATGTCGGTACCGCGGCTCAGGGCGTAGGGGGCATCGGTGAACTCATAGGAGCCGTCGGAGGAGCAGACCCAACGGACGGTATCCCCGCCCGTGTAGGAGCGGGTGATGACCTCGATGGTATCGGCTACCATGAATGCGGAGTAGAAGCCAAGACCGAAGTGGCCGATGATGCCTGTGCCTGCAGTGCTGTCCTTCTCCTTTTCGCTTTCGTATTTATTGATGAAATCCAGTGCGCCCGACAGCGCGATGTTGCCCAGATAGCGTGCAACCTCGTCCTCGGTCATACCGATGCCGTTATCGGATACCGTCAGGGTCCCGGCAGTCTTGTCCAGAGTGACGGTGATGCGGTAGGTCTCATCCTCTGCTTCGATCTCGCCCAAGGAGATGAGTCGCTTATGCTTTGTCACCGCATCGGTGGCGTTGGAGACCAGCTCGCGGAGAAAAATGTCTTTTTCGGAGTACAGCCACTTTTTGATGATGGGGAAAATGTGGGCTGTCTCTACGGAAATGCCGCCTGCGCGGCGTTTGGTTTGGTCGTTCATCGTGAAATACCTCCGGTGGTTGCTTGATATACATGTTTTCAAATTTGGGTTTATCGAGGGGGCTTTGCCCCCTCGACCCCCACCAAAGGGACTTTTGAAAAAGTCCCTTTGGAATCTTCAAAACTTTCAAAAAACA
>JAZRIF010000240.1:0-3618 GCA_045645165.1 Eubacteriales bacterium | reverse complement strand
TCTCAAAAACTTTCAAAAAGGGTTATTTATCAATATCTTTTTTGAAAGTTCTTGAAGGGTGTCCAGAGGGAAACTTCTTTCAAGAAGTTTCCCTTTGGCGTTCCCCCGCTCTCCGATAACCCCAAATTTGAAATATCCCTTTACAAATTTCCCGAAATGTGCTATACTATTTCCAACCAAACCAAGGAGGAACCACCATGCTCCGACACGCTTACGACAAGCAATTCGATCTGCCCGCGGGCTCCGTATCCCTGCGCGGCATCACCGATGAAAAGATCCGCATCATCACCGAGGGAACCCTCAAGGTCATTGATATGCGCGCCCTGGCCGACTATTTCCGCAACACCATGGATATGTTCGCCACGGGGGAATTCTGGGGGAAGATCATGCGGGCGTCCTGCCTTATCTGTTCCTATACGGGCGACCCCGCCCTCCGCGCCATCGTGGACGAGGCGGCGGCGGATATGCTGTCCTTGCAGAGAGAGGACGGTTGCCTGTCCACCTGCCCCGATCACACCCAGCCGGGCGGCTCCAACGGCTCTGACCTCTGGGAGCGCAAGTACGCCCTTATGGGTCTGCTGGCCTACTACGAGCTGACGGGAAGCGCCGAGGCGCTGGAGGCCTGCGTGAAGCTGGTGCGCTACACCAATGCCCAGGTGGGTGAAGCACCCAAGACCCCCATCACCAAGACGGGCTGGGCTTTTTGCGGGATCGAATCCTCCTCCATTCTGGAACCCGTCCTGCGGGTCTACCACATCACGAAGGATCCCGCCGCCCTGGAGCTGGGGAGCTACATCGTGGAGAGCGGCTGCTGTGACCGCGAGAACATCTTTGCGGCCATCCGCGCAGGCAAATCCCCCATGGAGATTGGCGGCAACGGCGTGGCCAAGGAGAGCATCGCCAAGGCCTACGAGATGATGTCCTGCTTTGAGGGACTCTGCGAGTACCACCGCGTCACGGGAGATCCTGAGGCTTTGGAGACGGTGAAGACCTTCTGGAACAAGGTCATCGAGGAGGAGATCACCCTGCTCGGATCGGGCGGTGCCGATGCCCCCTTCAATCTGGGCCCGGGTACGGGGGAGCAATGGAACCGCACCAAATTTGAGCAGACCAACCCCGATATCGACCTCATGATGGAGACCTGCGTCACCGTCTACTGGATGCGGCTGTGCCATCAGCTCCTCCGTCTCACGGGTGAGGTCAAGTATGCCGACGAGCTGGAAAAGAGCCTTTATAACGCCATTTTCGGTGCGCTGAAGCCCGATGGCCGCTTCTTTGAGTATTTCCCCCGCTTCAACGGTTCCCGCAATCCCAAGGTCAATTATTCCTTCAACATCAAGGGCTTTGACCTCTCCTGCTGTACCGCCAACGGCCCCACGGGGCTGGGTATGGCGCCCTACCTTGCCTTTGCGGGCACCCCCGACGGCGTGGCGGTGAACCTCTATGAGAACGGCACCGTCCGCGTGCCCTTCGGTGATGCCGTTGTGACCCTTGCCATGGAGTCCGACTACCCCATGATGGGCAAGGCCACCCTCCGCGTGGTGGCGGTGGAGGGAAGCATCCCCGCCGAAAAGCCCTTCGTCATCTCCCTGCGTATACCCTCCTTTGCCGAGGATTTCACGGTCATGGACGCCCGCAATCCTCGTTGCATGGTTCAGGGAGAGGTAGGCACTTACCTACGTCTTTGCGGCAACATTACCGCTGGCGACGAGTGGCTCATCTGCTTTGACATTCCCCTTGTGAAGCACCCCGCCCCCCACGGATCCAACCGCGCGGGAGACAATTTCGTAGCCTTTACCTACGGTTCTATTCTGTTGGCACGCGACGCTCGCGACGGCGTTGCCCCCCTGACTTCCATTCCCGATGCCGAGGTGACGGATTACCGTATCACCCCCTCCGAACGGGGTGGATTCCTTACCGCCTATGTCACGGTGGGGGACACCGAGCTGAAGCTTACGGACTATATGTCTGCCGGATGCGACTGGCAGGGAACCGAATTTGCGAGTTGGTTGCCCCTCGCGTAAATCTATACCTTCGTAAAACATCTCCGTCATTGGGTCAAAGGATCTGCGACGGAGATGTTTTTTCGTGAAATGTGTCAAAATATCCCTTGAAAAATCATGGAATTTCCCTAAAAAACTTTCCGAAACCCCTTGACAAATGACCCGAGGTATGATATAATTTGTGAGTCGCGTGTAAAGCAAAATACTTTACACCCAATTTAAGCAGGAGTAACTGCCATGTTTGAAAAGAATCTGGAGATCGGCTACCTGCTGGATTTCTACGGCGATATCCTCCCCGAAAGACGGCGGGACATCATGGATCTGTACTATAACGACGATCTTTCCCTGTCCGAGATTGCCGAGCAAATGGGGATCACCCGCCAGGCCGTGCGGGACAGCATCAAAAAGACCGAGCAGGAGCTTTTCTTCTACGAGGAAAAGCTGGGGCTCCGCCGCCGCCTCACCGAGGCCGAGGAGCGCGTAGGGACTGCGTTGGCCCTCTGCCGCGCCGCAGGCGACACCCTTCCCCCCGCCTTGACCGAGGAGCTGGAGGCTATCCGCCGCGCTGTGTCTATGGAGTAATTTATCTTTCATTCGTATATAAACCCTCACTTTTCCGACGAAAGGAGGAAACCCTATGTTTCAGAGTCTGAGTGAAAAGCTCGACCAAGCCTTTAAGAAATTCCGCAGTAAAGGCAAGCTCACCGAAGCCGACGTCAAGGCCGGTATGCGAGAGATCAAGCTCGCCCTTCTGGAAGCCGACGTTAACTTCAAGGTTGTCAAGGACTTCATCAAGATCGTATCCGAGCGTGCCGTAGGTACCGAGGTCATGGAATCCCTTCTCCCCGGTCAGCAGATCGTCAAGATCGTCGACGAGGAGCTCACCCGCCTCATGGGCGGATCCCAAGCCAAGCTGGAGATCAGCTCCAAGCCCCCCACAATCATTATGATGGTGGGTCTGCAGGGTGCAGGTAAGACCACCCACGCAGGTAAGCTCGCGGGTATGTATAAGAAGCAGGGCAAGCACCCCCTTCTGGTGGCCTGTGACGTTTACCGTCCCGCCGCTATTAAACAGCTCGAGGTGCTGGGCGCCCAGTTGGATATCCCCGTTTTCCAGATGGGCGATAAGGAAAGCCCCGTCAAGATCGCCAAGGAAGGCATCAAGCTGGCCGAAAAGAAAGGCTACGACATGGTCTTCATCGATACCGCAGGTCGTCTGCAGATCGACGAGGAGCTCATGGCCGAGCTGGTCAACATCAAAGAATCCGTCCATCCCACCGAGATCCTGCTCACGGTAGACGCCATGATCGGTCAGGAATCCGTCAACGTGGCCGACACCTTCAACAGCATGCTGGACATCACCGGCGTCATCCTCACCAAACTGGACGGCGATACCCGAGGCGGTGCGGCGCTGTCCATCCGCTACGTCACCGGCAAGCCCATCAAGTTCATCGGTGTGGGCGAGAAGCTGGACGCCATCGAGCCCTTCCACCCCGACCGCATGGCCGGCCGTATCCTGGGCATGGGCGACGTCCTGACCCTCATTGATAAGGCACAGCAGCAGTTCGATGAGAAGAAAGCCGCCGAGCTGGAGCAGAAGATCCGCCAATCCACC
>JAZRIF010000239.1:0-4207 GCA_045645165.1 Eubacteriales bacterium | reverse complement strand
CTGGACCCCCACCAAAGAACTTTTTGAAAAAAGTTCTTTGGAATCTCAAAAACTTTCAAAAATGGTTATTAAATCATACTTTTTTGAAAGTTCTTGAAGGGGGTCTGGGGGGAACTTCTTTTAAGAAGTTCCTCCCAGGCGTTCTCCTACAAACTGCAATTTACGCCTTAAAGAACGCCTCAAACGCCTGATGGGCGGTATACAGGTCAGCCTTGGATATGACCTCATAGGGGGCGTGCATGGCGATCACGGGCACACCCAGGTCAACGGTCTCGATGTTGTGCTTGGCGATGAACTTGGCCACGGTACCGCCGCCGCCCTGATCGGCCTTGCCCAGCTCACCTGCCTGCCAGACCACGTCGGCATCGGCCAGAATCTTGCGCACCCACGCCACGAACTCGGCGGGAGCATCGTTAGTGCCGCCCTTGCCGCCGTGACCCGTGTACTTGGACATGGCCACGCCGCAGTTGAGCATGGCGGTGTTGCGGCGCTCAAAGACCTCGGCAAAGTTGGGGTCAAAGCAGGCCGCCACGTCGGAGGACAGGCACTTGGAGTTGGCCTTCACGGTGGAGAAATTGCCGCCCAGCGCGGTGGTGATCTCGGCCATGAGGTCGGTGAGCAGCTCGGACTGCATGCCCGTGTTACCCTCGGAGCCGATCTCCTCCTTGTCCGCCAGAATGACCATGGCGGTGTGGATGGCGTCGTCGGTGCCGAACAGAGCGGTGAGGGAAGGATAAGCGCACACGCGGTCGTCGTGGCCGTAGGCGCCGATCAGGGAGCGATCCAGACCTACGTCGCGAGCCTTGCCTGCGGGAACGGCGGACAGGTCGGCGGACAGGAAGTCCTCCTCGGTGATGCCGTACTTCTCGTTGAGCAGAGCCAGCACGTTCAGGCGGATGGCGTTACCGCCCTCACAGCCGGGGTAGGGGCGAGAACCCATGAGCAGGTTCAGACCCTCGGCGGGGATGGCAGACCCCAGAGGCTTTGCGGACTGATCCTTGGCCAGATGGGGGAGCAGATCATTGATATAGATTACGGGATCGGCAGGGTCCTCACCGATGCAGACGTCGACAACGGTGCCGTCCTGCTTCACCACCACGCCGTGGAGGGCGAGGGGAATGGTCACCCACTGGTACTTGCGGATACCGCCGTAGTAGTGGGTCTTGAAGAAGGCCATGCCGCCATCCTCGTACAGAGGGGACTGCTTCACGTCAATGCGGGGCACGTCCACGTGGGAGGCCACGATGCGGATACCCTTATTGATGGGCTCACTGCCCACACGGAACAGGTACAGGTTGCGGCCGCGGTTGTTGTAGTAGTACTTACCGCCAACCTGCAGGGGCATACCGAAGGTGTAGGGAACATAGCCCTCTTTTTCAGCCATGGCGATGGAGACGGTGACGGCCTCACGCTCGGTCTTGGCGGCGTCCAGATAGGCCATGTAGCCGGGGGCGTAGTCATAAGCGGCCTGGATAGCGGCCTCGTCGCCCTTCTCGTAGAAATTGGTCTTTTTGTAACCCAGCTTGGCTTCCAGCTCGGTGGCAATATTCTTGTCAGACATGGTATTTTACCTCTTTTCTTTATTTTTTTTATGTGTTTTGTGCGGGGGTCATTCGCCGGTTCTGTACAGCCGCTCGTAGGTCTCTCTTGCGTCGGCAACCTTTTTGACGTAGTTTCTCGTCTCCTTGAAGGGGATCTTTTTCAGTCCTCCCTCGCCGTCGGCATATTCGGGATCCTCCAGCCACTTATCCACGTTGCCGGGGCCGCCGTTGTAAGCGGCCAGGGTCAACTCCCAATCGCCGTAACGGTCGTAGTAGCGGGATAAAAGGTAGGTGCCGTACTTGATGTTGGTCTCGGGGTCGTAGAGCATACCGCTCTCCAGATGGTCGAACAGGATCTCGTCGGTGAGCCATTCAAAGGTCTCGGGGAGCATCTGCATGAGCCCCACCGCGCCGACTGATGATATCGCACCCGAATCAAAGCTGCTCTCGGTGCGGATGACCGCGAACACGAGATTTTCGGGTACGCCGTACTGTTCGGCGTAGACCTCTACGTACTCGGCGTACTCCCGGGGGTAGGCGTTCTTCTCAATGCAGGTGATGATGAAATCCCCGAGAAATCCCAAGCCGATGGCTATGGCGGCCAGAATGGCAATCACCAGCGCCCGACGGGAGCCTTTGGATTCATGCTTCATAAGCCACCTCCCACAGGGTCAAAAGTCGGCGTACCTCGGCATCCATAGCCTCGGGATCACCGTCGTTGCAGATCACGGCATCCGAATGCTCTCGGAAGAAGCCATCGGGCTTCTGAGCGTTCAGCCGCGCGGTCGCCCGCGCCTCGTCCAGCCCATCCCGCGCCATGATGCGGGCAAGCCTCAGGTCATGGGGAGCTAAAACAGCCAGAATGAAGTCGCACTCGGCATTAAACCCCGATTCAAAGAGCTGGGGCGCATCCACCAGCACGGCGGCCTTGCCTTGCGCCTCATAAACACCCAACAGGCGGCGCACCTCTGTTAGGACGTGGCGATGGGTGATGCGGTTCAAGTCAGTAAGATCTGCCTCATGCCCGGGGGCAAAGACCACGGAGGACAAAGCCTTGCGGTCGAGTGTGCCGTCGGAGGTCAGGATACCTGTCCCGAAGCGCGCTGAAAGCTCGTCGAGGCAGGGGGAAGGAGGAATCAGCAGGGCGTGGTAGACGGCGTCGGTGTCAATGGAAGGAACCCCGTAGCGGGCGAACAGGGAAGCGATAGTGCCCTTTCCCGCGCCGCTGGGGCCGGTCAGTCCAACCGTCAGCATAGACGCACCTCCCGACCCGTGCGGTCGCTCTCCAGAGCGGCCTCCAGTATGGTCTGGACGTATGCCCCGTCCGCGAAGGAGGGTTCACAGGGAGTCCCGTTTGCCACGGAAGACAGGTAGTTTGCCATGGAGCCGATATGCCCGCGCAGCCACCCCTGGGGGGCCTTGATGGCGGGGAAGCCCGACGCAGGGGCAGGATACCGCCCCACGCACTCGATGCGGGTGTAGCCTCGCACTCCGCCCATGGGCGCGCCCACGGCGGTGGCGTCGTAGAAATTCAGGTAATTGGGATCCATGAGGGAGAAGGATAGGGAACCACGCTCGCCGTTTACCGAGAAGGTCAGCTCGTCGTTGGCACCCTGGGTCAGCTTGGACACCGTAATGGTTCCCATGGCGCCGCTTTCGGTGCCGCCAATCACATAGAAAGCCTCGTCGGCGTTGGTTTCCCATACCGTGCCGTCGGCCTTGAGATGAGTCGGGAAGGCGATCTGGGATCTCCCCAGTACGAAAGCCAGCTCCCCGCACAGGTAGTGGCTGAGATCCACCACGTGGGGGCCAAGGTCGTACCAGGTGCCGCCGCCCGCTTCGGCGGTCTGTTTCCAGCCCACGCGGCGGTCGGGGTCAATGCAGGAATTATGCTTATAGGAAAAATCAAAGGAAAGAATGCGCCCCAGTCTCCCCTCGTCGATGAGCTGTCTCGCACGCATGACGGGCGCCAGGAAGCGGTTGTTGAACACCGTCCCGCAGATCACACCGTGCTGATCAGCCAGGGTTGCCAGCTCATTTGCCTCAGCGGCGGTGACCGTCAAAGGTTTCTCGCAGAGCACGTGCTTGCCCGCCAGAATGGCGGCCTTGGCGACCTCGAAGTGATAGGGATTGGGGGAGCAGATGTCCACCACGTCGATGGTGGGATCGGTAATGATCTCATCGGCGGTTGCAACAGCCTGGGGAATCCCGTATTCCGCGGCCACCGCCCGGGCTTTTTCAAGGGTGGACGCGCATACCGCCACCACCTCGGCCTCAAAGCCCAGCTCGGCGGTCTTATAGAAGAAAGGCAGATTCTTCACCGACCACAAATGGGTCTTGCCCATAAAACCAAAGCCCACAAGCCCGATACGCAGTTTTTTCATGTTCTGCCTCCTGTCTATAAATATACATCTTATATTATATAACATTTTACAAAAAAATGCAAGGGGTTACGGAAAAAAGACGGTGGTTTTTGATGAATTTTCGATGAAGGGAAGGGAATTCAAATTTGGGTTTGTCGTGCAGGGGCTCTGCCCCTGCACCCCGCCAAAGGGACTTTTGAAAAAGTCCCTTTGGAATCTTCAAAACTTTCAAAAAACATTGATAAATAACCCTTTGTGAAAGTTTTTGGGAGTCCAGAACCCTTTTTTCAAAAAGGGTTCTGG
>JAZRIF010000238.1:0-2965 GCA_045645165.1 Eubacteriales bacterium | reverse complement strand
CCTACCCGCTACATCCACAGCGCATCTAACGTAGCCCGCTTTGAGGACTACGAGCAGACCCGCGACCTGGTCATTGCCATGCTGCGGGAGTGGAAGCTGGATTGAGAAATTGGGGTTTGTCGAGGGGGCGTTGCCCCCTCGACCCCCACCAAGAACCTTTTTGAAAAAAGGTTCTTGGAACTCCAAAAACTTTTAAAAAGCATGAATAAACAATCCTTTTCGAAAGTTTTAGGAGGTCTTGGAACCCTTTTTCAAAAGGGTTCCAAGTGGGGGTCGAGGGGGCAAAGCCCCCTCGATAAACCCGAATGCAGCACGCTATTTTTCTGAAAGGAAGGTCTTTCTCATGGTATTTTACACGGTTTACAGAGATCCTCGGCCGGTACGGCTTTCGGAGTCTACGCGGCAGTATGCATACGAGTCCCTGGAGCTTCACGCTTACGGCTTGGAGGCCATGAAGACCCCTGCTGTGACCATGGATCACATCGAGGGCTTTGAGGCACTTTCGCTTTTGGAGAAGGAGCGGCTCATTCTGCGGGAGATTGCAGAGAAGACGCCTGTGTCGCTACGCTTCGGCGAGCTTCTGTGCGGTGGGGCACGGTTGGGGTTGGCCATCAGCCACGTCATCCCCGCCACCTTTGGTGGGCAGGTAATCTTCCCCAGCATCAGCCACCTGACCGTGGATTTTGGCTGTGTGCTGGACGAGGGACTTGTGGGGCTCCGCAAGCGGGTGGAGGATTCTCTGGCTGTCCACCGAGGCACCGACAGGGAAGCATTCCTGCTCAACTGCGTGGCCGCTCTGGACGCATTTGAGACCTGGCACGGACGGTACGTGGATGCCTTGGAGAACTATATCCGGGCGGCCGCCGAGGACGGCGTGCTCCCCGCTTGCTCGGCTTTTGAGAAGACACTGCAGAACCTGCGCCGTGTGCCCATGAACCCGCCTACGAGCTTCCACGAGGCGGTGCAATCGCTGTGGATGGCCTTTGCTTTCGTGCGCCTCATGGGCAACTGGCCCGGCATCGGGCGTCTTGACGTGCTTCTTGGCAAGTATCTGGAGGCAGACCTGAAGAACGGCGTGCTGACCTTGGAGGAGGCGCGAGAGATCCTGGCTCACTTCTTTATCAAGGGCTGTGAGTGGATTCGGGGCGGAGACTGCGGCAGTGGTGACGCCCAGCACTATCAGAACATCGTTCTGGGCGGCATCGACGAGAACGGGCGAGACGTAACGAACGCCGTGACCTACCTCGTGCTGGATATTTTGGAAGAGCTTCCCATCGGCGATTTCCCCACCACGGTTCGTGTGAGCAAGACCACCGACGAGAAGTTGCTCCGTCGGGTGGCCGAGGTCATGCGCCACGGAGGCGGTGTGCTGGCTATCTACAACGAGGATTTGGTACTGAAGGCCATGACGGAGTACGGCTACGACCTCAGAGAGGCGCGGAAGTTCGCCAACGACGGATGCTGGGAGGTACAGGTGCCCGGCAAGACCAACTTCATCTACTGCCCCTTCGATTCCCTGGGAATCCTCCAGCATACGACTCTGAAAAAGTACGATCCCACGGTGGCGTTTGAAGATTTTGACAGCCTGCTTAAAGCGTATCTGTCGGATCTGCGGGCCGTGGTTCTGTCCATTACGCAGGGGCGTTTGGACGGCTTCCGTTCCCTGAATCCCGAGACGGGAGAGGGGGAATGGCATCCCACCGTGCCCTGCACCGTGGTGTCCCTTTTGGAGGGCGGGTGCATTGAGCGGGGCTTGTCCTACGCCGAGGGCGGGCCTGTCTATCAGGTGATGTCCCCCCACATCGGCGGCTTGGCGGATACCGTCAACAGCCTGTACGCCATCAAGAAGATGGTATTCGACGACAAGCGGCTGACCTTTGCCGAGTGCATGGCGGTTCTGCGGAACAACTGGGAGGGGTACGAGCCCCTGCGGCAGGTTGCGCTGAACAAGTACGTATACTACGGAAATGACAATCCCGAGGCGGATGACATCGCCGCGGCGGTGCTGGACGCCTTTGCGGATTTCTGCGCCGAGAACAACGGGAAGTCTCCTGTGAAATTCCCCGCGGGGGTGAGTACCTTCGGGCGACAGCTGGAGTGGGCGCCCCACCGACTGGCATCTCCCCACGGGCGCAAGCAGGGCGAGGTGCTGGCCGCCAACGCGTCCCCCACGCCCGGAACCGATCGCGAGGGTGTGACCGCTATGATCCGCTCCTACTGCCGCGCCGATCTTTCGCGTATGGTCACGGGGGCGGCGCTGGATTGCAAGCTGCTTCCTTCGTCGGTATCCGGTGAGGATGGCATCGCCGCGCTGGTTTCCATTATGCGGGGCTTTGTGGCCGAGGGGGGCTTCTTCCTCCAGCCCGACGTAGCGGATGCTCGGATCCTGCGGGAAGCCCAGGAGCATCCCGAGGACTACCAGACCCTGTCGGTGCGGGTCTCGGGCTGGAACGCCCGCTTCGTGACCCTCTGCCGCGAGTGGCAGAATATGGTTATCGCGCAGAATGCGGGTCAAGATGACTCGCTGTAAAGGTTCAACTGTACATGTCAATTCATGGATGGGAGATTGCATAGCATGGACAATTCACATATGACGCTACCTGTCGCGGAGCTTCAGCGGTTCTGCATGCACGACGGCCCGGGGGTACGGACGGTGGTGTTTTTGAAGGGGTGTCCCTTGCGGTGCGCCTGGTGTCACAATCCCGAGACTCAAAAAAGCAGTACGGAGCTTCTTTTTTACCCGAACCTATGCATGGGGTGCGGAGGGTGTGTCCGAGCTTGTACCCGGGACGCTTGCACGATGGCGGGCGGGAATAGAATCGACCGAGGTAAATGTATTTTGTGTACCGAATGCACCAAGAGCTGTCCCACGGGTGCATTGGAGACCTGCGGCGAGGACAAGTCCATCCATGAAATATTGTCTACCGTAGAAAGGGACATCGCCTTTTACGGAGAGAACGGCGGG
>JAZRIF010000237.1:0-10017 GCA_045645165.1 Eubacteriales bacterium | reverse complement strand
GCCCCCCACTTGGAACCCTTTTGAAAAAGGGTTCCAAGACCTCCTAAAACTTTCGAAAAGGATTGTTTATTCATGCTTTTTAAAAGTTTTTGGGAGTCCAGAACCCTTTTTGAAAAAAGGGTTCTGGTGGGGTGCAGGGGTGAAACCCCTGCCCGATAAACTCCAATTTTCCTTCTACCCGTAGTATAACAGAAACGGCATGAAAAATCAATGCCGTTTCGGAAAATTCTTCAATTTTTCGGGGATGTCAAGGCAAACGGATCACGCTGAGCAGAGTCCCCCGCACCCCACCCGAAGCGCGATGAGAATAGAACAGATCGGTGCGGCAGGCGGTGCAATCGGGACAGACATCCACATACTCCTCCGCCACCCCCGCGCGAATGAGCAAAGCGCGGTTCAGGGACGGCAGATCCAGATAGGTCTTCCCATCCACGGCGCGGATGTGATCCTCCGCCATAGCCCCCAGCGAAGCCCGCACCACCGACAGACAATCCTCCTTCACCTCAAAGCAACAGGCGTGAATGCAGGGACCGATGGCGGCGCGCAGGATAACCTCATCCTCCGTCGCCCCCGTCCGCTCCATCGCCAGAGCGGTCAGTTTTCTCACGCCCTCCCCCGCAATATCCGCCACAGTTCCCTTCCAGCCCGCGTGCAGAGCGGCCACCGCTGCTACACGCCCGCTCACGGAGGCCTCCAGCAGAATGGGGGTGCAATCTGCCGTCTTGACACCAAGGGTCACGAGCGGGTCGGCGGTCACGTAGCCATCCCCCTCAAAGGCCGCCTCGGTATGATACCCCATGCCGCGGTGGCGGGCGTCCACCTCATGCACCGTGTTGCCGTGTACCTGAGGCACCGACACCACTCCCGTGGGGTCAAATCCCACCGCACCGCCAAACAGAGAAAGATTTTCCAGTACAACCTCCCGCTCGTCCCCGCGGCCAAAGGCCAGATTCAAGGAACTTGTGTGCGGGAGTCTGCTGACCCCACCCAAACGGGTAGAAAAAGCATGAACGCTTTGCAATCGATCTGAGATCATATAGGAAATACCCTGCGATTGCATCCGATGAAACGCCATAACAGCCTCCTTTCCAAAAGGTAAAAAACCAAAAGCATAATGTTCAAATTTAGGTTTATAGGGGAGTTGTACTCGTTCTCGAGCGAAGCGAGATGCCTTATGACTCAAGAAGCAAAAGAGGCGACCCACCTGCGTGAGCCGCCTCGGTTACAATGGAATCAGTTCTGAGGCAGATTGTCCAAGATACCGTCGGGAATCTCGTCGGGCAAATCCTCGGGCAGGCCGTCAGGCAGGGATTCTGCCAACTCGTCGGAGTGATTCACCAGATAGTCAGTCAACTCGTCACCTGTGATCTCACCGTCGGCACCCAGATCCGCCACGATCTTGTCGGTCACTTCAACCACAACCTCGGGAGGCACGTCATAGCCTTCGTCTGCAAAAGCGTTCTGCACAGCTTCCACAACGTACTCGTCACGCTCCTCCTTGCTCATATCCAGAGCATCCGTCAGCGTACCGGCCACGTTGCCCATCATCTCGGCATACTGACCGTCCTTGAGCTGTTCCACACCCAGCATGCTCGTCACGAGACGAATGCTGAGAGACTTGAGCTCGGTTGCCAGAGGCGCCAAGCGCTCGTTTTTCTGCAGCTTGGCCATCATGTCGGTCAGAAGACCGTTGGTGCCTATGGTTTTAACCAACTCGGCATAATCTGCGTCATCAGTCAGCAAATCGTACACCAAGAAGTCACCGACTATGTCCAGAATCACGTGAATGTCATTCTCCAGCGTCTCGTTTGTCTCCTGCGAGAGAATGGACAGAACGCAGTTCAGGGTGGGATTCAGAGCATCATCCACCTTGGGACGGGCATATCCCGCAAAATCCTTACCCTCCAGCCAGTTCCCGGACATGGTCGCCAAAGCATCCGCAGACAGGGTTCGGATCCACTCCGAGGCAAAGAAGCTGTCCGCCGTGGCATACAAAAGATCCTTGTCCTCCTTGGTGTACTCTTCTTTGGTAAGAGAGTCCACAACCTCCATGGCGTAACTCGCTGTTTGCACCACACCGCAGAGCTCCCGCTCCAAATTCATCTTAATGGTTTGACCGTGGGTAGCCGATGCATCCAGCTTGGCGGTAGTCAATGCATTAAACACGGGCTTACCCAGCGTTTTGTGTACGACAGTGACCACAGCGTTGTTTTCCAGCTGGTCGGCCAGATACTCCAGATCATCCTCGGACAAATCCAGCGGCTCCAGAATAGTCTCCTGTACGAATGCCGTGTCGCAAGTCTTGGTCTCCACCATGGTATCGATCATGTTCGCCCCCATTGCGCAGAATCCGCACAGGGGGATCAGCACGAAGAAGGCCGCCAGAAATCCGTCCAGGGCTCCCAAAGGCAACGTAATGGCCAAATTGGTGTGAGCCTGCAGATCATCCGCCATGCACTTCTCCAGGATCCAGATCACGATCAGGCAGATCAGACGAAGAAACAGGAACATAAAGGGATACAGGATCGGCGCAATGAGCAGGGACGCCAGAACCCGCACACCCTCGCAGCCTACGGGAAGATCCTTCAGGATCAAAGTAATCTCCTCTCCGACATTCGAGATCAGCAACTCGTATACAATATCGGATAAAAGCTCAGCAATACCCAGACAGATGGGAATTGCAACGATCGCAGACAGCACCGTCACACCCACGCGCGCCGTCATCATGATCCAACTCTTTTTTCGCGCCAAAAGAAGCGCAATGGCTGCGTATCCGAGCAGGAATAACACCGCAACCGCTACAAGCAGAGGCATAATAGCCATAACAAATACTCCTTATAATGCATGATAACACCCATTATAGCACATTTTTCTTTTATTGTCAATGATTTTTTCAATTTCCTTAAAAAAGCAAAAAAATATTTCAACTTTTTTTCAAAAAGGGGTTGACAAATCCATCAGGTTGTGCTATAATATCGTCGTTCCGCTGATGAACGTAATGAACTGCTGGTGTGGCTCAATGGCAGAGCACCTGATTTGTAATCAGGCGGTTGATGGTTCGACTCCGTTCACCAGCTCCATATTTGGGGGATTTCCCGAGCGGCCAAAGGGGGCAGACTGTAAATCTGTTGTCACTGACTTCGGTGGTCCGAATCCACCATCCCCCACCAAACAAAAACCACTGCATTCGCAGTGGTTTTTTGTTTGGTAGAGATCGTCGGACGAGGCCGCCGACGCAAGAACCCCGCAACCTTCTCACTTTTACTCTGTGGGTGGTTCTTGCAACCGAGCGCAAGCGAGGAGGTGGTCACGAATCCATCGGTTCCCGCTTCTGAAAACCTACAAAGAGAAACCAACACTGCAAGGCGTGTCTTCCATAAAGCAGGTTTCACCTGCCGAAAAAGCAAAAGGAGTACGAGCATTTTTGTTCGTACTCCTTTTGTTTGTGCGCCTCAAAAGTCCGTCTGCTTTTCCTGACAAACACTGCATTTGTGGGCACAAAAGCAAAGCCCCGCGATGGCGGGGCAAGAAATCATAACATAATTTCATTAAATTCTTTTGGATAATGAATCTTATACCACATCAGTGTTGCTGCTAACTTGACATAGGTAACACCATGTGCTTTCGGGAATAAATATTGAATCTTTCCGATTGAATCGGCAAACCAACCCTCTATTCCGATATCCTTGAGTTGTTTTTTCATTTCCTCCGAAACACCGCCTCTGGCATAAACACCTCTTCGTGTATCTTCCATGATCTTATAAGCATATCCGGTGTTCGCCATTCCTTTGCGCAGCATATGTTTCTCGATGTGATTGAATACATCATCGCGATATGCAATCACCCTACTTACTGGAACACCTTGGTTTACCAATTCCTTTGCATTGTTAATCCACACTCCCGTACCGTGAGACAATCCGGCTATCTGAATCAAATCGTAAAAGGACCCTGGTGATACCTCTTCTGCCATATCTTTATAAAAATCCGTGCGAAATTCCGGAACCCCATCTGTATTACCGTGTCTGAATTCAGTCAACACCTCATTTTGCGTAAAATTCACTCTTTCAAATGATGTTGCTGTTACACGTTCCAAGGCTTGATACTGCTCAAACTCCGTATCTGCCAAAAACGTAAAGGTACAAACAGCTTTTTCAGAGGTGACAGTATACGTTATGATGCGGTTCGCTTCTCGTTCTGTAGCTGTCAGATCGCAATCCTTGAAATATTCTTTTATGACCGTTTTTGCCTCACGCCAAAAATTTGGAGACATTGATAAATCAAAGCTTGTATTCCGATGAACAACGTGGCGGTATGTTTCAAAAGGAATGTCATGCCCATCCGTTTGCATTTCCTTTCCGCACGAACAGGTTTTCCTCGGAAGATCCCAACCGTCATCCACTCCGTTGTCAAAGATAACCGTACCACATTCGGGGCAGTAATAGTGTGGTTTTAACGGATTAATCTCTGTTGCCCCGAGAAGGTAGGCTACAAAGGATGCTCCCGTTCCGCCTCTTACCCGAATATGCTCGCCTTGCTTTTTTGCTTCGAACGCAAGGACAGATAGCATATCGAGATATACAATCATCTCTGTTTCTTTCATTTCCGCATGCTCTGTAAGCAAACGGTTCATGATTTCGATTGGTGCAGGATTGCCATAGCGCTTACGCATAGCATCAAATGCTTTGTTCCATATTTGTTTTTTCATTGCAAATACTCCTTTTGTGTCCTTCTTTTCAAAGGAATGATATTTGCAAGTCAGAAGCTCGTCAACGCTGATTCCGAGAACCTCGCTGAGCTTATATAAAATATTACTCTGCGGCTTGGATGAACCGTTCTCCCACTTTGAAACAGCCTTGTCGGAAACGCCAACGAGCGCGCCGAGCTGATACTGCGTAAGGCCTCTACGCGATCTTAGCTCATGCAGAAAATTACCAAAACTATAGTCTCTCATAATATCCTCCGTCTGCTTGCTGATTATATTATAGCACGAAAGTGTCACTTCTTCAAGGCGGAAGATATCTACCGCAGGTAGAAAAAGAAAGATGGTGCACCTGCTTTATCGCAGGTGCATCAATCGCAGTGTTTTTTGTTTTGCAGTAGATGCCTAACCAAATCCATCCCCAAACCTTTCTGATACCCTTGACATTCCCCCCCATCAGTGCTATAATACAAGCATGGATCATATCCGTAATTCAAAAAAGGAGTCAATATTCCCATGAAAAAGTCTCTGTCTTTCCTGCTCGCCGTCCTGCTGGCCGCCGCCTCCCTGTTCACGGTAGGCTGTAACCCCAATGCCAACACCCCCGCAGACACGTCAACCGGCACGACCGCCGGCACCGAAGCCGCTACCGAAGCCGCTACCGAAGCCGAAACCGACGACCCCAACGAAAAGGGCTATGAAGGCCGCTCCGAGTTTATCGACCAGCTCGGCGGCGTTTCCGATACCTTTGTCGGCGCTGTTTCCGACACCTCCTACGAAACCCCCGTCGCCGCTGCCGAAGCCTACGTCAAAACCGAGGTGATCGGCAAAAACGATGTCAGCCAAATTCAGACCGTTTCCAAAGGCGAGCTGTCCACCGAAGCCGTCAGCGCCCTTAAGATCCCCGCTGAATTCGCAGAGGGTATCGTCGCCGTAGAAGAAATGGAAGTTTCTTACGCCGTCACGCAAAGCAACGAGTCCATGAGCGCCCCCCACCTGCAAAGCCTGAGCAACGAGACCCGCAAGGTTACCGTGTACGTCATCAAGTACGCGAGCGATTGGAAATACTACTCCCCCGCCCCCATCACAGGCGACACCGTTACCAAGAGCTACTACGATTCGGTTTTCAACGCGGAAAAATATCAGAACTGCACCATGACCTCCGAGATGAAGATGGTCATTGACATGAAGGAAATCTACCAGGGTCAGCCCGATTCCGCCTATATGGTCACCAACACCACCCGTACCGTCAAGTATGAAAACGGCAAAATCCTTTTGGAGGAAACCATGGAAGCTACCCTGGCCGGTGAAACCGTAGCCCAAACGGTCTCCGTATACCTGGAGGAAACCGACGGAAAGATCCTCTGCTACGTCAGAATGGACGGCTCGGATCAGTGGATGGAAGCCGACCTGGCTACCCTGGGATTCGCAAGCCTGCAGGAGCTGACCCCCTTCTACGATCAGTATCTTGACTACTCCTATTTCACCAAAACCAGATACGGCTTTACCCTGAACAAGGAAAACGCCGCCCAGTTCATCCGCGAAACCCTGTCCAACAATCCCTCCGCCGGTGATATATTGAATTTCAAGGACATGAATATCGATATGTTCGCCGAGTACTACGTAGCCGACGGTGTTCTGTCGGGTATGCGTGAGGACTGCGACATCAGCGTGAACAACACCTACGACGATCTCACCATCATCCTGGATATGACCGTGGATGCCATCACCACCTGTACCGATTACGGCACTACCGTGGTGGAAAAGCCTGCCTTGAACTGATTTACACCGTCTCCCTCCCCCGAAAGGAGCCCCCATGCCCACCAACACGCCCACCTGGTACTGGCACCGCGGCCTCCACGATGCCCACATCACCCTCGCGGAAGCCTTTGAATTTCCCTTTGACTACAACCGCTTTACCCGCGAAAAGAGCAAATACGACCGCAACTGCCTGACCTTGACAATCGACGCATCCAACGCCTTGCTGGATACCTCCGTTAGAACCATTCGCCTGTATAATTATAAATATCTGTCCGAGAACGCCACTTTGGAGAGTCATAAAACGCTCTGGTGGATCGCAGACCGACTCACCGATTGCACAAACCACTACATTCTGGAGATCGACCTCCATGACTGCGAGGCCTTCCCCAAGGATTTCACAGTCAGGATCAAATTCGACCGCGCCGAGGTCGAGCGAGCCTAACCCTTTTTCACTCCAGCCCCCGAAAGGAGCCCCATGAGCAAAAAATCCCGCCGTCCATACGACCCATACAGCCAAAAGCGGAACATCTACGTCCCCTATATCCGCTACTCCCCCGCAGACGTAAAAAAACAAAACCTCCGTTTCTGGGGTGTCGGCGCAGCCGCCTTGACATTGGCCTTTGCCACCATCATTCTGGCTGGCATTGCTCAAGAGACCGCTTCACAAGCCTTGAAGCAGGAGCTATACCGCATCGCCATACCCATTTGCGCACTGGCCTCGGCGGCACTCTTTGGAGTCTTCTGTATCGTGATCCGCAAAGCCCACAAAGAGGGTTGGGTCTGTACCTACTCGACCATGGAGCAGGCCCTCATAAAAAACCGACTTCCCGTCTTCCGCACCCAAAAGGAGCAGGACGAATCCCAAGCGGGCGAAGGGCTTTTCATCGGACTTATGGTGTTTCTGGCTTTGCTGCTGGTAGCCGCCGCCATTTGGAGCTTGTTCCAATAATCCACTCAAAACTCTGCGGAAAGGAGCCCCCATGCCCATCGATCTCCACCTCCACTCCACCCACTCCGACGGCACCCTCACCCCCGCCGAGATCATCTCCGAAGCCAAGCGGCTGGGGCTCTCCGCCGTCGCCCTCACCGACCATAATACCGTCTCGGGACTCCCCGACTTCCTGTCCGAGGCCGACAAGCAGGGCGTCACCGCCGTGGCAGGCACCGAGCTATCCACCGTCTATCAAGACCGCGAGATCCACCTTTTGGGTCTTTTCATCCCTGCCGAACACTTCCCTGCCGTCACCGCCCTCATGCAGGACTATCGCGCCCGCAAATCGCAGAGCAACCGCGATCTGGTCGCCCGCCTCACAGCAGGCGGCTACCCCATCGACTACGCCGAAGTGGAGCGAAAGAACCCCGGCGGCAACATCAACCGCGCCCTCATCGCCAAAGAACTGATGGCCAAAGGCTACGTTACCTCGGTCAAGGAAGCCTTCGATACCCTCTTGGGCGAGGGCATGGGCTACTATATCCCCCCGAAACGACTGGATTTCTTCGATGCCATCCGATTCTTACGCAGCATCCACACCATCCCCGTGTGGGCGCATCCCCTCCAGTATATGGACGAACCCACCGTCCGTGCCATCCTCCCCCTCGCCGTCGAGGCAGGGCTTGTGGGCATGGAGGTGCAGCATTCCTCCTATGACGATGCAACCATCGCACGCGCCAAGGCCATTGCCGACGAGTTCGGGCTCCTGTATAGCGGCGGCAGCGACTTCCACGGGGCGGTCAAGCCCGACGTGAAGCTGGGGGTGGGCAGTCGAGAGGGGACAAAGCCGAATATGCCCGATGAATACTACGAAAAGCTACGAGAAAAGGCACGCGCCCTGTGAGTTTGCGGTCGTCCCGCAGTCAATCGAAAAGGAGACCAGCCATGAAAACTCCCGTTATCCCTGCCGAGAACACGGATCTCATCTCTATGGTCAAGGATCGTGACCGCCGTTTTCTTTTGAAGTGGCTGATCACCACCGCCCTGACCGCCATTCTCGCCGCAGTCTGTTCCCGACCTGCCGCGAACCGGTACGGCGTCCCCGTGGCCATCCTCATGGCGCTGGGATTCGTGATCCTTCCCTTCTTCGCCTGTGGCGGTTGGGGGTGGATCACCGACCGTGGCTTTTCCGGCACCGTGGAGGATCTAGACTTTTCGGTACGCATTGAAATGTACGACACCATGGGCATCGGCACGGTAAGGGGCACCCGTAGGGGAAAACCCAAACTCCGTAGCGCCCAACAGGCCAACTACTGTAGAGTCACGGTCAGCACCGACCAAGACAGCATCAAAACCTTCACCCTCCGCCTCCCCGGAGATTCGGAAGCCTTTCCCCTCAAGGTCGGAAACCGCATCGTCAAGTATCGCGGACTTCCCTACCCCATCATCGTGGGGTGCAGAACGCCCCTCTGCACCGTTTGCGGAAGCATGGACGATGACGGCAAGGGAGAGTGCAGATGCTGTGGTTGCTCGCTCATCATTCTGCATCTTGAGTAAAGATCCAACAAAAGGAGCCCCGCCATGAGCATCAGCCAAAAGCCCCCAAAAGACCAAGACTACTTCTACGCCCCCAACACGCCCTATTCCAAGGAGAAATGGGTACACATCCCCTACGTCCGCTACTCCCGCCGGGAACGCCTTCTCCAGAATTTTGCCATGGGGAGTGCCGCTATCCTCGCCGCGGTCTTGTTTGTGTACACCCTCGTCCTGAACGGTTGGGGCATCGACTACGACCCCGCCGCCTGCGCCATTCCCGAGCCTACCCTCCGCGCCCTCACCGCCGTCTGCGGGCTTCTATTCCCCGCCGCTCTGGTGGGCTTCATCCTGCTGGATCGCCACGCCACCAAGCACACGTGGTGGTGCATCTTCAGCCGCGCCGAGGTCAAGTTCTATCTCGCCAAGGGAGAACGCCTCTACCGCACCCGCCGCGAGCAGGAGAACCAGCAGGCCGGTGTTGTGATCGTCTATATCTTCTTGGCCATCGTAGCCATCCTCGCGGTGGTCATAGCCGTCATGAACCTCACGGGGCAGAGCCTGAACTGGACTGAATTCTGACCCCGCAGAGACGGGGGCAGATCCCACGAGCCTTATAGAAAAAGCTCCGCCGCCACCCTACCAGGTGGCGGCGGAACTTTTCTTGCTCGGACAACGGGCACGCATGTGGCAGTTTGGGCGGCGTGGAGCCTGTTTCGGTATTTTTATTTGTCATACCTACTCTGCGACGGGAAAAGGTGACCGAGCCGGAACAGGAATAACCCAATCATCCAACCAAACGGCGACTTTTTCCTGCTGTTCACCGCGTTCCGCCGCCGCAAATCGCCAACTGCTCTCTTTACTTCCTCCGCAGGATATGCTATAATGTAGACAGCTCAATAATCTACCCAATTGCAAAATGCTTCAAATTTGGGTTTGTGGGGGCGCTGCCCCCCCCCCGCAAGCCCCTTTTGAAAAAGGGGCTTGACCCCCAAAACTTTCAAAAAGGAATTATTTGATAATGTTTTTTAAAAGTTCTTGGGATTCTTAAACCCTTCTTTCAAGAAGGGTTTAAGCGGGGTAGCGAAGCGGC
>JAZRIF010000236.1:0-6065 GCA_045645165.1 Eubacteriales bacterium | reverse complement strand
AGAGCGGCCTCCGGCGGCCAAGAACCATTTTGAAAAAAGGTTCTTGGATCTCCAAAAACTTTCAAAAAACATTGATAAATAACCCTTTTTGAAAGTTTTTGAGATTCCAAAGAACTTTTTTCAAAAAGTTCTTTGGTGGGGTCCAGGGGCAAAGCCCCTGGCCTACAAACTGCAACTTGTCAGAATCTGAAATACAGGAACGGATTGTAGCTATCGCCCACCAGCGCCAGCACCGACAGCATAAGCAGAATCACGGGCACCACCACGGCGGCGGTATTGGTGATCAGCCGCGCCGTACCACCCACAGCTCCGCGCCCCTCGGCGGCGGATGTGAGTTTTCTCGCGACGAGGGAAGCCAAGGGCGAGCAGGCCAGAATGGCCACCATAAGGAAGAACAGGTAGTTGAGCAGGGTGTAGTGGGCGTTGTCGCCGTCAAAGCCCTTGCCAAAGCCAAAGAGAGCTTTCAGGGCGTGACCCAACAGCTTCATATCGTCAAAGCGGAAGAGCACCCAACCGAACCAGACCACCGCCAGCGTGTAAAGACGGCGCAGATGGCGGTTAATTCCCTGCCCCTGCCTTTTCCATTTGAACAGGTATTTCTCCAGCACCAGAAACAGGGCGAAGTAGAGTCCCCACAGAACGAAATTCCAGGACGCGCCGTGCCAGAAGCCGGTCAGCGCCCAGACCACCAGCAGGTTGAAAATATGCCGTCCCTTGGAGCAACGATTGCCGCCCAGGGGTATGTAGACGTAGTCGCGGAAGAAAGAGGACAGGGAGATGTGCCAGCGCCGCCAGAAGTCGGTGACCGAGTCGGCCGCGTAGGGGTAGTTGAAATTCTCCTTGAAGTGGAAGCCCAGCATCATACCCATGCCGATGGCCATGTCGGAGTAGGCCGAGAAGTCGAGGTAGATCTGGAGCATATAGGCGGTCATGCCCAGGAATACGCCCAGGGAGGACACCGAGCCTGCGGTGAGCTTGTCGGCGGTCAGGAGGGTATCCGCGATGACGGCGCAGGTGTTGGCCAGCACTGCCTTTTTGCAGAGTCCTACGGTGAAGCGGAACATGCCCTTCCAACACTCGTCCAGGCAAACGGTACGGCGGTCAATCTCCCTTGCCACGTCCACGTAGCGGACAATGGGACCCGCGATGCACTGATGGAACAGTGCGGCGTAGAGCAGGAGCTTGCCGTAGCTTCGCTGGGGCGGCGTCTCGTTCCGATACACGTCAATGACGTAGGACATGAGCTGGAAGGTGTAGAAAGAGATACCGATGGGCAGAGCCACGGCGGGCAGGGGATTGTCCACCCCCAAAATATCCGTCACGGTGTTCGCAAGAAGCCCCGTGTACTTGAAGACCACCAAAAGCCCCAAGCAGATCCCCAGAGTCACCCCAAGGCAGAACTTTTTCAGGCGGGGATTGCCCTCGCCACCCATGGGAGAGGGGTTCTGCGCCCAGATGAGATGGGCGCCCAGATAGCAGACCAGCACCTCCAGGCAAAGGAGCAGAACCAGCGGCGGGCCGCCCCAGGCGTAAAAGGCCAGGGAAAAGACCAAAAGCAGGGTATTGCGCGCTTTGACCGAGGGCATGAATATGTACATTCCGTAGCAAAGCACCAGAAATGCGAATATGAAGAACAGGCTGGAAAAGACCATGTATGAAAACCTCCGTAAGAATCGGAAATAGCAGCAAATTGCAGTTTGTAGGGGAGCGAGGGGAGCGCCTGGGGAAAAACTTCTTGAAAGCTTCCTCGCTTTCGCTCGGTGCAAGTTTGCTTTCAGCATACATTGCGAAGTTTTTCCCCAGACCCCTTTTCAAGAACTTTCAAAAAAGATATTGATAAATAACCCTTTTTGAAAGTTTTAGGAAGTCCAGAAACCCTTTTTCAAAAGGGTTTCTGGTGGGGTGCAGGGGCAAAGCCCCTGCCCTACAAACACAAATTTAAAATACTGTATTTATTATATCACACCCGCCCTGCAAATGCAAGGGAAATTCCCGCTCTGAAAAAATTTTTCTTCCTTTCCCGCCATATTTGTAGAGACTACATCTTGACAGAAGCAGGTATTCGATGTATAATAATGGTACATTCTATAGAAGAGTAAAAGCGCGCGCGTCAAGTGCCGACGGGACGGGGAGTTGCCGGTCGGACGAAGGTCGAAGGACTGCGGTTCGCGCTTTGCATCCCGCTTCGTTTGGCTCAAGGTCGTACGTTTCCCCCAGGGGAATTTATACCTCCTTTCCCGCCTTATGTCGCAGGGGAAGGAGGTATTTTTATGTCCGTTCCCGCAAGTCCCTCTCAAAGCAGAGGGCGCACCGCTGCCCGCGCCGCCCTGAAGCGCCTGGTTCTGGGCGCCATGATGGCCGCTCTCAGCGTGGTCATCGGTATGTTCTGCAAGAGCCTTCTCAATTTCGGAGAAGGGCTTTTCCGCATTACCTTTGAGAATCTTCCCATCATCCTGTCGGGTATTTTCCTCGGGCCCATCACGGGCGGTATGGTGGGGATCATATCCGATCTGACCAGTTACCTGCTCTCCCCCCAAACCTATCCGCCCAACCTCATCGTGACCTTCGGCGCGTTTACGGTGGGTGCCGTATCGGGGCTTATGGCGCGGTTCGTGATCCGTGAGCACGGCATCAAGCAGATCATCTTCTCCGCCTCTGCAGCCCATATTCTGGGCTCCATGATCGTAAAACCCATCGGCCTGTTCCAGTTCTACCAGTGGGCGGTGCTCCTCCGTATTCCGTTGTACCTTGTGATCGCGCCGCTGGAGATTTTCCTGCTTTGCCTGCTTTGGAAGCAGAAGTCCTTTCGGAAATTGTTTGAAAAAATATAAATTGCAGTTTATCGGGGAGTTATGTCCCTTTCTCTCCGTGGCGAGAGAAAGGGACCGAAAGAGCGCCACTTAAGGAAGAAACCCACGGTTTCTTCCTTAAGTATCCATCATCCTACTGCGCGCACTTCTTTCGCCAGTAGGCGAAAGAAGTTGACCGCGCGTAGGGTCGCCAAGACCCGATAACCCGCACGGGCGGCGGAGCGCCGTCCGCGCGGAACTCGCCGCTTTGCTTCTGCCTAAAGCCGCAGTTTATCCTGTCGGATAAAAGAAAACCGTGGGTTGTCACCAAAACAGGCAGCCAACCGCGGTGGCGGCCCCCCGCCGCCATCGCGGCTCCATGGGAAAACTGCGACTTGACAGCGCATCGGGCATTTCGCCATAAGCGAAATGGCGCGCGGATAAGGTGGTGGGTTTCTCAAGGGAGGCACCGTGGGTGACTCCCTTGAGTGGCGCTCTTTTGGTACTTTTCTCTCGCCAGGGAGAGAAAAGTACATGAGCCCAACAGCCCTACAAGCCCAAATTTGAACTTCTCATAAGGAGCCATATATGACCTACACCCAAGCCCTCGAATATATCCACTCCACCTGCTGGAAAGGCAGCCGCCCCGGGCTGGAGCGCACCATTGATCTGACCGACCGTCTGGGCAGACCCCAGGACAGTCTGAAATTCATCCATATTGCCGGCACCAACGGCAAGGGCTCCACCTCGGCCATGCTGGCGTCGGTGCTCCACAAGGCGGGCTATAGGGTGGGACTCTACACCTCCCCCTTTATCCTCCGCTTCAACGAGCGCATGCGCATTGACGGGCAGGACATTCCCGACGACGAGCTGGCCGAGATTACCGAGATGGTCAAGCCCCACGCCGAGGCCATGACCGACACCCCCACGGAATTTGAGCTCATTACAGCTATCGCGCTGGTGTATTTCGCCCGCCACAACTGCGACTACGTGGTTTTTGAAGTAGGCATGGGCGGCAGACTGGACTCCACCAACATCATTGACGCCGAGACCGTGGTCGCATCCGTGATCACGGGCATCGCCATGGATCACACCGCATTCCTGGGCGACACCCCAGAGAAGATCGCCGCCGAAAAGGCAGGGATCATCAAGAAGGGCGTGCCTGTGGTGTACGGGGGCAATCATCCCCCCGTGGGCACCGCCACAGGCGGGGTGCTTCCCTCCCCCGAGGCCATCTCCTGCGTGACCTGTGGTCAGGTCATCCGCGAAAAGGCTACCGAGATGGGCGCGCCCTACATCGAGACCGACCACACGAAGCTGGCGGGCATCCACGCCGATCTGTTCGGCGCCGAGTTCGATTTCGGCGACCGTACATCCCTCCGCATCCCCCTGGCGGGACTCTACCAGCCCCACAACGCCGCCAACGTGCTGACCGTCATCGATATTCTCCGTACCCGTGGACTATCTATCCCCGAGGAAGCCATCCGCGAAGGGCTTGCCAACGTCTACTGGCCGGGGCGGTTTGAGATCCTGTCCAAGTCTCCCCTCATCATCGCCGACGGCGGCCACAACCCCGAGGGCATCGACGCCGCCATCGCCAGCGTCAAGACCTACTTCGGGAGCGAAAAAATCCTCCTCCTGACAGGCGTGATGGCCGACAAGGACTACACCCACATGGTCGCCCGCATGGCCGAGGTGGCCGCCCGCGCATTCTGCGTACGGCCCGCCAACGACCGCGCGCTGGATCCCGCAAAGTACGCCGAGTCCTTCCGCAACCTGGGTGTCCCCGCCGAAGGGTACGCCACGGTAGAAGAAGGCGTTTGTGCCGCCGCAGAGGTGGCAGAACGCGAAGGGAAAGCCCTGCTCTGCCTGGGTTCGCTGTACATGTACGGAGAGGTACGGGAGGCCGTACTCGGCGAGGTGAAATCATGACAGCCGCCGCAAACAGCGCCCTGACCGTCCGCTTTGCATCCCCCGCCGATGCCGAGGCTTTAGTGGCCATCTACGCCCCCTATATTCTGAAAACCGCCATCACCTACGAGTACGAGATCCCCTCGGCCACCGAGTTCGCGGGGCGAATCGAAACCTACTCCGCCAAATACCCCTACCTTGTAGCCGAGCTGAACGGTACCCCCGTGGGCTATGCCTACGCCTGTCCCCTGGGTAGCCGCCCCGCCTTTGACTGGGCGGTGGAAACCGCCATCTACATCCGTGAGGACTGCAAGGGGCTGGGTGTGGGTCGCGCGCTCTACGAAAAGCTGGAGGCCATCCTTAAAGCCATGGGCATCCGCACTATGACCGCCGCCGTGGCCAGCGTATCCCACGAGGATCCCTACCTCACCAACGCCAGCATTGCCTTTCACCTCCGCATGGGATTCACCCCCGTGGGGACGTTCCATAACGCGGGGTGCAAGTTCGGGCGGTGGTACGATCTGACGTGGTTGGAAAAGGCTATCGGGGAATATGAGAGGGAGCCGGAGCATCCCAAAAGCATAGCCGATGTGTGCAAACAATACGAGGAGGAGTTTTGCCGTGAATAAGACAAAATGGTTTGAAATCAACAAAGCCTTTTGGGGCTTGGAGACCTCCGATCTGCCCGAGGAATATGATCTGGTCATTCCTTGGATGACCTGCACGACAGACGGCTTTGTCTACGGCTGGGATGAAACGTGGTCGCATTTTTGGAGCCATGAATACACAGGCCGGGAGATTGAATGGCTCAAAATCAAGCTCACCCCCGAAAATCGCAAGGTGGTATTGGATATTCTCAAAAAGATCCATGTCCCCGGAGAAGTCACCGAACACGAGGTGACGGTGTACGGGTACCGCACGGATGTGGATTATATATAACCACATACCATCGTAGGGCGGGGGCTTGCTCCCGCCATTACCTTGTGATCATGTTCGTTATCAGCATCTTTTAAAGATTTCGGCGGGAGCAAGCCCCCGCCCTACCATCATGAACCCCCATAGAAGCAAGAATCGCGTCAGCCCTCACGGGTGGCGCGGTTTTTATGTGAATTGGGGTTTATCGAACGGTTTCATCTGGTCGTAGGGGAGGCTATCAGCCTCCCGCGAATCTCAAAAAAAATAAAGATAACAAAGGCTTTTATGGGCGGCGGGCGGCTAATAGCCGCCCCTACAACCATTTTCGAACACGCCGCAAAACACCAATTTACTTCTTCTGCTGCTTACACCAGATCTCCATAACGATCCCATGGGGCAGATGCTTGGTGGCCAGCACTTGGGTACGGACGGGGAATCCGCAAATGGATA
>JAZRIF010000235.1:0-2976 GCA_045645165.1 Eubacteriales bacterium | reverse complement strand
CCTACGAGGATTTGGAAGCGGGGGAGGGAGGCGGCCGCCGCGCCGAGCTCTGCGCCGCCACCCTGGACGACCTCATCGGAACCCTCTCCCGCATGAGCCACGCCTGCGACGAGTCCATGATGACCGACGGGGACGGCGTGCGCCGCGGAGTTTCCCTGGGTCGGAATAGCCCCATCCTGCTCTGCGAGGAGGCTCGCCGCCTCTCCCTCACCTGTGACGGCTGGCTCCGCCGTCACCCCGACCACCCCCTGTACGGCGTGGTGGATGGCCTGGCCTCCTCCCTCAAATCCTTCTGCACCGCCGCCGATTACTACGACGCCTGCTTCGCCACCTTCGTGGAGGTGGAGGGGGAGGACGTGCGGGTGCGGCTGACCTGCCTTGACCCCGCGGGGATTTTGCGCCCCATCCTGCAGAAGGCGGTAGCGCGGGTGCTGTTCTCGGCGACCCTGACTCCCAACGAGTATTTCGCGGATATTCTGGGGGGCGACCGCGACAGCGTGCTGGTGAATTTCGAATCCCCCTTCCCGACGGATCACCTGTGCGTGGCGGTCTGCGATGGGGTCAGTACCCGCTTCGAGGACAGGGATCAGTCTTATCGCAGTATCATGTCCTATATTGCCGCGACGGTCTCGGCCAAGCGGGGCAATTACATGGTCTATTTCCCCTCCTACGCCTACCTGGAAAAGGTGTACGCCCTGTTCAAGAAGAAGTACCCCTCGGTCAAGACCGTGGTGCAGACTCCCGGTATGACCTATGCCGAAAGGGAGGCCTTCATTGCCGCCTTTACCCCCGATTCCAAGGAATTGCAGATCGGCTTCTGCGTGCTGGGAGGCTCCTTCTCCGAGGGCGTGGATCTCCCCGGTCGGTGCCTCATCGGCGCTGTCATCGTGGGCGTGGGCATTCCCGGACTTTCGAATGAGCGCAACATCATGCGGGAATACTACGACGAGAGCCGCGACGTGGGGGAGAGCAGTAGTGGGGAAGGATACGCCTACGCTTACACCTATCCCGGCATGAACCACGTGCTTCAGGCCGCAGGGCGGGTCATTCGCCGTCCCGAGGACTACGGCGTGGTGGTGCTCATCGACGATCGGTATGCCGCCGAGCCGTACCTCCATCTGTATCCCGATCACTGGGAGCAGCTTTCGGCAACGGGGGATGCGGCATCGTTGCACGAGTACCTGACAGCCTTCTGGGACAGCGCTGAAATGGATGCTTGAATCGAACAAAATTGCATAAAACGCTCCTTGTTCTTGCAAACTGAAGCGTCGAAGTCGAAAAATACGAAAAATTACAGATTTTTTTGCAAAATCCGAAAATACCTCTTGCTTTTTTTGGAAAAGTGTGGTACAATATACTGCGGAAGAGAACCGACGTGTTCAGCGTCGGTTTTCGCTATGATTTTTTTGCGATTTGGAGACCATCCTATGAGATACGATCAACTGAGCCGCGATGCGCTCGCGGCCGAACTGAATAGAATGCAAGAAGCATACGCCGCCTTTGCCGCCAAGGGACTGAAGTTGGATCTGTCCCGCGGTAAGCCCGGCGCAGAGCAGCTGGATATCACCACCGAAATGCTGGATTGCCTGAACGCCGAGGATTGCAAGACGGGTGCAGGCTTTGATTGCCGCAACTACGGCCTTCTGGAGGGTACGCCCGAGGCTAAGAAGCTTTTTTCCGACCTTCTGGATATCCCCGAGAAGAACCTGTTCATCGGCGGTAACTCCTCCCTCAAGCTCATGTACGACGCGGTTGCCCGATGCATGCTGTACGGCACCTGCGACGGCGAGGCTTGGATCAAGAGCGGGCACCCGCAGGGAACCATCAAGTTCATTTGCCCCGCTCCCGGTTACGACCGCCACTTCGCCATCTGTGAGTCCCTGGGCATCGAAATGATCCCCGTGGACATGACTCCTGCAGGCCCCGATATGGACGCCGTGGAGGCTCTGGTGGCTGATCCCTCCGTCAAGGGCATCTGGTGCTGTCCCAAGTACTCCAACCCCGACGGATACACCTACTCCGACGATACCGTCCGCCGCCTGGCGGCCATGAAGACCGCCGCTCCCGATTTCCGCATCTTCTGGGATAACGCCTACGTGGTACACGACCTGTACGACGAGGGTGGCGATACTCTTCTGGATATCTTCAAGGAGTGCGAGGCCGTGGGCACCATCGACCGCGTGTTCTACTTCGCTTCCACCTCCAAGATCTCCTTCCCCGGCTCGGGTGTGGCCATTTATGCCATGTCGGATAACAACATGAAGCAAGTCATGCCCATCATCGGCATTCAGACCATCGGATACGACAAGCTCAACATGATGCGCCACGTCAAGTACTTCGGCAGTGCCGAGGGCATTCTGGCTCACATGAAGAAGCAGGCCGCCATCCTGCGCCCCAAGTTCCACGTGGTGCTGGATACCCTGGAGCGCGATCTGGCCGACGCGGGCTTTGCCCATTGGACTACCCCCAAGGGCGGCTACTTCGTCAGCCTGTTCACCATGCCCGGCACCGCCAAGCGTGCCTACGCTCTGGCTAAGGATGCGGGTGTGACCCTGACCACCGTGGGCGCGACCTACCCCTACGGTAAGGATCCCGCCGACTCCAACATCCGCATCGCCCCCACCTTCCCCTCGCTCTCGGATCTGACCCTGGCTATGGATGGGCTGACCATCTGCTTGCGGCTGGCGGCGTTGGAGAAGCTGTTGGCGGAGTAAGATTGAGGTACAAGATAAAGATACAAGATACGCTTGAGCGTGTCTTGTATCTTTTTTTTGATCATTCTTTGTACTTTAAATTGGGGTTTATCGGTGAGTTTGTTTATGTACTTTTCTCTCGGTGTCGAGAGAAAAGTACCAAAAGAGCGCCACCAAAGGGCTGGGCGCCCTCTGGACACCTGCTTTCCCTATATGGGTCTGTTTGACAGAGGATATACACGGCGGGGGATTCGAAAAGCGCTCCGCAAAAGCCTGCGGAGAC
>JAZRIF010000234.1:0-3832 GCA_045645165.1 Eubacteriales bacterium | reverse complement strand
AAAGTTTCGCAACAAAGGCACCCTGACCGAGGCCGACGTCAAGGCAGGCATGCGTGAGATCAAGCTCGCCCTGCTGGAAGCCGACGTCAACTTCAAGGTCGTAAAAGACTTCATCAAGATCGTTTCCGAGCGCGGCGTGGGCGTCGGGGTCATGGAATCCCTGCTCCCCGGTCAGCAGATCGTCAAGATCGTAGACGAGGTGCTTACCCGCCTCATGGGCGGCTCCCAGGCCAAGCTGGAGATCTCCTCCAAGCCCCCCACAGTCATCATGATGGTGGGTCTCCAGGGCGCAGGTAAGACCACCCACGCGGGCAAGCTGGCCGGTATGTACAAGAAGCAGGGCAAGCGCCCCCTTCTGGTGGCCTGCGACGTCTACCGTCCCGCCGCCATCAAGCAGCTGGAGGTCTTGGGCGCCCAGCTGGATATCCCCGTCTTCCAGATGGGTGACAAGGAAAACCCCGTTAAGATTGCCAAGGAAGGCATTAAGCTGGCCCAACAAAAGGGCTACGACATGGTCTTCATCGATACCGCAGGCCGCCTGCAGATCGACGAGGAGCTCATGGCCGAGCTGGTCAACATCAAGGAGCAGGTGAGACCCACCGAGATCCTGCTGACTGTGGACGCCATGATCGGTCAGGAATCTGTCAACGTGGCCGACACCTTCAACAGCATGCTGGATATCACCGGCGTCATCCTCACCAAACTGGACGGCGATACCCGAGGCGGTGCGGCGCTGTCCATCCGCTACGTCACCGGCAAGCCCATCAAGTTCATCGGTGTGGGCGAGAAACTGGACGCCATCGAGCCCTTCCACCCCGACCGTATGGCCAACCGCATTCTGGGCATGGGCGACGTGCTGACCCTCATCGATAAGGCGCAGGCTCAGTTCGACGAGAAGAAGGCCGCCGAGCTGGAGCAGAAGATCCGCCAAGCCACCTTTACCTTGGACGATTACCTGGAGCAGTTCCAGCAGATCAAGAACATGGGTAATCTGGATCAGCTTGCGGGCATGATCCCCGGCATGAAGCCCGGCGCTCTCAAGGACGCCCAGGTGGACGAGAAGGCGCTGGCACGCCAGCAGGCCATCATCCTGTCCATGACCAAGGCCGAGCGCGAAAAGCCCGAGCAGCTCCTGAACGCCTCCCGCAAGAAGCGCATCGCTGCAGGTAGCGGCACCACGGTTGAGGAAGTCAACCGCCTGCTCAAGCAGTTCGAGCAGATCAAGAAACTCATGAAGCAGTTCTCCGACATGGGCCGCGGTGGCGGCAAGCGTGGACGGGGCGGCTTCGGAAAAATGAAGCTTCCGTTCTGAGGAACGAAGTCATAAATAAGTCAATCAAAAAACAAAAACATTTATTTTTGGAGGAAACAAACCATGGTTAAGATCAGACTCACCAGAACCGGTGCCAAGAAGGCTCCCACCTACCGCATTGTCGTTGCTGACAGCCGCTACCCCCGCGACGGTCGTTTCATCGACCAGATCGGCTACTACAACCCCATGACCAACCCCGCCGAGGTTAAGATCGACGCTGACAAGGCTAAGGATTGGATGTTCAAGGGTGCTCAGCCCACCGAGACCGTTAAGTCCCTGTTCAAGAAGAACGGTATCATTGACTGATTCGTAACGGAGTTTAGTCATGGCAGAGCTTCAGACGACCTTACACGACATCGCTGCCGCCATCGTGGATAGCCCCGACGAGGTCAAGGTCATCCGTGAGGAGGATGATGACACCATCACCCTGACCCTTACGGTCGCCCCTGACGACATGGGCATGGTGATCGGCCGTCACGGTCGCATCGCCAAGGCCATCCGCACGGTCATCAAGGCAGCCTCCGCCGACTGCGGCAAGCGGGTAAACGTCGAAATCAGAGACTGATTTCGTGCCCGACGAAAAACAGACCCACAACGCCGAATAGGGCGCGTGGGTCTGTTTTTTGTTTGGTGTTTCAATTTTGGGCTTATCGAGGAGTTCATGTGTATGCCGTCGGGGCGGTTCATGAATCGCCCCTACAATAGATAGGGCAACACCCCGTTAACTCCACTTGATCAAACGTTTCCAACCTTCGTTCCCGTCTCCGAAAATCCCTTACAAACCAAGGGCAATCTTTCGATGAGATCCGAGGGCAGCATCCCGTACTCACCCAGATCGCAGGCAGCCAGATCCCCTGCTTGGGCGTGGAGATACACCCCCGCGGCGGCTACCTCGGCTACGGTGAGATCCTGCCCGATGCGGTGGCGGTTCTGCGCCAGCAGAGCGCCGATGATACCCGCTAAGGCGTCACCGCTGCCGCCCTTGGCCATGCCGGCGTTGCCTGCGGCGCAGATGAATAGCTCGCCGTCGGGGGAGGCGATCACGGTGTGCGCGTCCTTGAGTACCACCGTCACGCCGCGCTTGCAGGCGAAATCCAGGGCAACTCGGGGCAGGTCGGCCAGAATGTCGGGAACCGACTTCCCGCAAAGGCGGGACATCTCGGCGGGATGCGGGGTGATGACTACTTGTTTGTCATCGGCGGCGAGCAGGGAAGTTTTCCACAAAGTCGGGTCTTTGACCAAATGATTCAGCCCGTCGGCATCCAGCACTACGGGGATGGTCTCTTCCGAAGAGCGGGTGTTCAGTACGGAGCGCATCGTCTCCCGCGCGTTGTCGGATACACCCAGCCCGCATCCCAGCACGAAGGCGTCTCCCGCGGCGTAGCCTGCGGCCTCTGCCGGGGTGTCGTAGGTCGAGACAATAGCCTCGGGAATGCTTGTCTGCAATACGATCCGATTGCAGGGCGGGGTCAAGGTGCGGGCAATGCCCACCCCGCTTCGCAGAGCGGCTTTCGTGGCCAGTACCGCCGCGCCGCTCATGCCCTCGGAGCCGCAGAGAAGGATGAGCCAACCGTAGGTTCCCTTGTGGGAGTGGCGTGCGCGAGGGGGAAGCACGCGGCGCAAAAGTGCTTCGTCAGCCAAGCTCGCAAAGGGATTCGAGGCAGGGGACAGGTCGATCCCCAAGTCAGCTACGGAGATCTCCCCGCACAGGTCTGCTCCGGGATAAAGCAAAAGACCGGCCTTGAGGGCCTGCATGGTCACCGTTGCTGCGGCGGGGAGGGCAACGCCCATCACTTTTCCCGTATCGGCGTTCACGCCCGAAGGGATATCCACCGCCAGGACGGGCAATTCGGCTTTCGCCACGTTCGTTAGCAGGGAAGCGATCTCTCCCGCCACGGGGCGATCCAGGCCGATGCCAAACACCGCGTCCACCACGGCTGTCACATGGGTGAGTGCCTCGGAAAAGCCGCCTATGGGCAGGATAGGAACACCGGCTTCAACCGCCAGTTTGTACTGCCGCGCGCACTCCACGCTCATGCGGGACTCGTCGGGTGTGTCGCCGTTCGCGAGCCGTCCCGTATAGACCACCGCCACCTCACGGGTTTCTTCCAACGATCCGTCGATCAGGAACCGCGCCATGGCGAAGCCGTCCCCGCCGTTATTGCCGCTCCCGCAAAGGAGCAGGATCTTTCCCACAGGGAACAGATCTCTGCGTGCGAGCAGGTATTCCACGGCCTTGCGGGCGGCGCGCTCCATCAGAGTCTGGGAGGGGACACCCAAAGTCTCGATGGTGTAGGTGTCGCAGGCTTTCATCTGCGCGGCGGTGAGAATGGGGGCTGAAGGGGTCATGGGGATCTCCTTTCGGTGAAGGTTTCAAATTGGAGTTTATCGGCCAGGGGCGTTGCCCCTGGACCCCACCAGAACCCTTTTTGAAAAAAGGGTTCTGGACTCCCAAAAACTTTAAAAAAGAATTATTTATCAATGTATTTTGAAAGTTTTGAAGATTCCAAAGGGACTTTT
>JAZRIF010000233.1:0-17725 GCA_045645165.1 Eubacteriales bacterium | reverse complement strand
TGATAGGGGTTGTCGGGGGGGGACCCGGGACCCACCCCATGGAACGATAAACTGCAATTAGAACTTTAAAAATAATTTTTGAAAGGAAATAAAAAACCATGTACAACGACATCAAAACCATCCCCTTCGAGGGCGCAAAGTCCAAGAACCCCTTCTCCTTCCGCTACTACGACAAGAGCCGTGTGATCGGCGGCAAGACCATGGCCGAGCACCTGCGCTTCGCCATGAGCTGGTGGCACACCTGCAACGCCAGCGGCACCGACATGTTCGGCGGCAACACCATGGACAAGACCTTCGGTCTGGACGGCATTGCCATGCACAAGGCCAAGGTGGACTTCGCCTTTGACCTCATGCAGAAGCTGGGCATCGAGTTCTACTGCTTCCACGACGTGGATATCGCTCCCGAGGGCGAGACTCTGGCCGAGAGCATCGCCAATCTCGAGATCATGACCGACTACTTGCTGGAGAAGCAGAACCAGACCGGCATCAAGCCCCTGTGGGTCACCGCCAATATGTTCGGCAACAAGATGTTCATGGCCGGTGCCGCTACCTCCCCCTCCGCCGACGTCTACGCCATCGCCGCAGGCAAGGTCAAGGCGGGCATCGACGCCGCCATCAAGCTGGGCGCTCCCGGTTACGTATTCTGGGGCGGCCGCGAGGGCTACGACACCCTCATCAACACCGATATGGCTCTGGAGCTGGACAACCTGGGCAAGTTCCTGACCCTGGCCCGCGACTACGGACGCGCTAACGGCTTTACGGGTGACTTCTACATCGAGCCCAAGCCCAAGGAGCCCACCAAGCATCAGTACGACTTCGACGTGGCCACCTGCGCCAACTTCCTGCGCACCTACGGTCTCATGGACGATTTCCGCATGAATATCGAGGCCAACCACGCCACCCTGGCGGGTCACACTTTCCAGCACGAGCTCCGCGTGGCCACCGTCAACGGCATCTTCGGCTCCATCGACGCCAACCAGGGCGACATGCTCCTCGGCTGGGACACCGACCAGTTCCCCACCAACGTATACGACACCACCCTCTGCATGTACGAGGTCATCAAGGCAGGCGGCTTCACCAATGGCGGTCTCAACTTCGACGCCAAGGCACGCCGCCAGTCCAACACCTTTGAGGACGTGCTCCTGTCCTACATCGCGGGCATGGACGCCTTCGCTCTGGGTCTCATCAAGGCCTACGCCATCATCGAGGACGGCCGCATCGACGAGTACGTGGCCAAGCGTTACGCCTCCTACAACGAGGGTATCGGCAAGGACATCCGCGAGGGCAACGTCACCCTTGAATCCCTTGCCGCCTACGGCGCGAACCTCAAGGACGTCATGCCCATGAGCGGCAGACAGGAGTACCTGGAGTCTGTCATGAACGACATTCTCTTCTCGGGTGTTTGATTCCATCCAAAAGGAGATACTGTCATGAGTCTGGACTTTGCCCATAACCCTTTGCTGGACAGTCACATTTTCATCCCCGACGTGGAAGCTCACGCTTGGGGAGACGGCCGCATCTACCTCTACGGATCCATGGATCATCAGGGAGATACACGGTTTTGCAGTCCCGTTCACCATGTGTATTCCTCGGACGATCTGATCCATTGGGTGGATCACGGCGTTGCCTTTTCCATCAGTGATTCCACCTGGGCACAGGATTGCGGGGTGCTCTATGCTCCAGACTGTGCGTATCGCGATGGCTGGTACTATCTCTACTACTGTGTTCCCGACGGACGGTGCGGAGTGGCCAAGTCTCAGTCCCCCACGGGTCCTTTTACCGACGTGGGTCAGATTCAGGGAGTTTGGGGCATCGACCCCGCCGCCTTCATCGACGACGACGGACAAGCCTATCTCTATTGGGGACAGATCACATGGTGCCACGTCGCTAAGCTAAAGGAAAACATGGTGGAGATCGAGCAGGATACCATTTGCACGCCTCTGACCGTGGAGGAGCATGAATTCCATGAGGGCAGCTCGGTCAAAAAGATCAACGGCAAATACTATTACCTCTTTGCGGACACCCACCGCCATGGTGATCCCAGCCGTACCGACGGACGTCCCTCCTGCCTGGGCTATGCCGTTTCGGATCATCCCATGCACGGCTTTAAGTACGGCGGTGTCATCATCGACAACTTCGGCTGTGACCCCAAGGTCTGGAACAATCATGGCTCTATGGAATGTTTTAACGGGCAATGGTACGTGTTCTACCATCGCTCCACCCACGGCACCGAGTTCTCCCGCCACGTCTGCGCCGAGCCTATCTGCTTCAATGAGGACGGATCCATCTCCGAGGTCGTGCAGACCTCCTCGGGAGTTGGGGGAGCTATTCCCGTTTCTGATCACATCCCCGCCAATCTGGCCTGTGAACTGAGCGGTCACGTTCGTATTGCAGGGGATGAAGCTTCTCCCGAGAATCTGGTGCTCTCCGAGATCAGAGGCGGGGACACGGCGCTTTTCCGCTATCTGGATTTCAAGGGCGAGACCTATATGCAGATTCGGATCAACACCCCGGTCGTCTGCCGTGTGGAGTTGTATATCGACGGAATGTATCACGCCGACATGAAGGTTGCGCCCACCGAGGGCTACGCCGATGCCACCGCGTCCATGTCCGCTCTCAACGGACGGCACACGGTGACCTGGAAATTCTACTACAACGAAAGCGAGGCTCACGTTTCTGTGGATGCCTTCGGCTTTCACAGTTAAGGAGATCAACCTATGAACTACTATATTGGTATTGATTTGGGCACTTCCGCTTGCAAGGGCATTCTCACAAACCGTGAGGGTGCCGTTCTGGCGGAGCACAGCGTCAGCTACCCCGTCTCTACCCCCTATACCAATTGGAGTGAGCAGAACCCCGAGGACTGGTACAAGGCCGCCGTTGAAATTCTGTCGGTTCTGTCCAAGGGAAGGGAAGCAGAGGTCTGCGGCGTGGGTATCGCGGGACAGATGCACGGTTTGGTCATGCTGGACGAGCAGGACGAGGTCATCCGCCCCGCTATCCTCTGGAACGACGGACGGAGTGCCGAAGAAACGGCTTATCTCAACAGCCTCGGCACTCTCCCCGCTCTGACGGGCAACATCGCTTTCCCCGGTTTCACCGCTCCCAAGATCCTGTGGGTGAAGAACCACGAGCCCGAGAACTTCGAAAGAGCCAAGAAGATCTGCCTGCCCAAGGACTATCTGGCCTACAAGCTGACGGGCGTATTCTCCTCCGAGTACTCCGACGCGGCGGGTATGCTTCTCTTGGACGTGCAGAACAAGTGCTGGTCGCAAGAGATGTGCGAGATCTGCGGCATCACCGTGGATATGCTCCCCAAGCTCTTTGAGAGCTACGAGGCGACAGGGAAGCTCAAGGCAGAATTCGGCCTCCCCAACGCCATCCTCTGCGCCGGCGCGGGGGACAACGCAGGCGCGGCCGTGGGTACCAACACCCTCCGCGAGGGGGATTGCAGTATCTCTCTCGGCACCAGCGGCACCATCTTCCTGCCCTGCGATTCGTTCAACACAGAATGCGGTACGGCTCTCCACAACTTCGCCCATGCGGGCGGAAAGTTCCACCTCATGGGGTGCATCCTGTCCGCCGCTTCCTGCAATAAGTGGTGGATCAAGGACATTCTGGATGCCGACTACGGCGACCCTGCCGAGCCGAATTACGGCCAAACGGGGGTCTACTTCCTGCCCTACCTGACGGGTGAGCGTTGCCCCCACAATGACGTCAACGCCAGAGGCGCCTTTATCGGTCTGTCTGCCACCACCACCCGTGAGGACATGAATCTGGCAGTCCTGGAAGGTGTGGCCTACGCCCTCCGCGACTGCGTGGAAGCGGGCGGCGTCAAGATCGACAAGGCCGTTCTCTGCGGCGGCGGCGCGGTCAGCCGTGTCTGGCAGACCGTGATCGCAAACATCCTCGGCGCGGATATCTACCTCACCGAAACCGAGCAAGGCCCCTCTATGGGCGGAGCTCTCTTGGCCATGACCGCTTGCGGGGAGTACGCAAGTGTGTACGAGGCGGCCGATGCTACCGTCAAAAAGACTTTGGCGGTCAAGTGCGATCCTGAGTTGAAAGCTGTCTACGACCGCGGCTACGGCGTGTACCGCCGACTTTACCCTGCTCTGAAGAACATTTCCCTCTGAACAAAAATATACTGTCAAGAAAGGAATCCAACCATGAAAAAAGCCCTCATTTTCCAAGGCGGCTGGGATGGCCATGAGCCGCTGTTGACCTCCAAACGCTTCGCAGGTATGCTGGAGAAAAACGGTATCGCCGCCGAGATCTACGACGACCATACCTGCTTTGCCGACTTTGAAAAGCTTTTGACCTACGACCTGATCGTCGCTTGCTGGACGGGCGGCACCATGGAGGGGCAGTATTCCCGCAACATCTCCGAGGCGGTTGCCCGTGGTGTCGGTCTGGCGGGATGCCACGGCGGTATGTGCGATGCCTTCCGCAACGATACCGAGTGGCAGTTCATGACGGGCGGACAGTGGGTCAGCCATCCCGGCGGAGACGGCGTGGAGTATACCGTCAATATCCGCCGCGGTACCTCCCCCATCATCGAGGGCCTGGAGGATTTCAAGGTCAAGAGCGAGCACTACTACCTGCACATCGACCCCGCTGTGGAAGTTCTGGCCACCACCCGTTTCCCCTTGGTGAACTACTACCACGCCTCCAATAAGCCCATCGACATGCCCGTGATCTGGACGAAATACTGGGGTGTCGGCCGCGTATTCTACAACTCCCTCGGTCACCACGATGACGTATTCGACGCCTCTCCCAACGCCGCCATCCTCATGGAGCGGGGTATGCTTTGGGCTGCAGGCGGCAAAGAGTATAACGAGAAGCACGGTCTGACCGTGGACAAGTACCTCAATAACGCCAAGATGTATTGATCACAAAATTGCAGTTTGTAGGGGAGCGAGAGAGCGCCCGGGGAAAAACTTCTTGAAAGCCTCCTCGCTTCGCTCGGTGCAAGTTTGCTTTCAGCAAACATTGCGAAGTTTCCCCCAGACCCCTTTTCAAGAACTTTCAAAAAAGATATTGATAAATAACCCTTTTTGAAAGTTTTGAAGATTCCAAAGGGACTTTTTCAAAAGTCCCTTTGGTGGGGTGCAGGGGTGAAACCCCTGCCCGGCAAACCCAAATTTGAACACAAAAAACAACGGAGGAAATTGCCATGACAAGAATTGGATTCGTGGGCGTTGGCGCCATTTCGGGTATTTATCTGGAGAATATCACCAACCGCTTCAAGGACATCGAGATCATCGGCGTCTGCGACCTCATCCGCGAGCGCGCCGAGAACGCTGTGAAGAAGTACAACATTCCCAAACTCTACAACGATATGTACGAGCTTTTTGCCGACCCCGAGGTGGACGTGGTGCTGAACATCACTCGTCCCTACGAGCATTACGAGGTCACCAAGGCCGCCCTGCTGGCGGGCAAGCCCGTTTACTCCGAAAAGCCCCTGGGAGCAACCTGGGAGGAGGGCGTGGAGCTGGTAAGGCTGGCCGAGGAAAAAGGCCTCTGGATCGCGGGCGCACCCGACACCTACATGGGGGCGGGCATCCAGACCTGCCGAAAGCTCATCGACGAGGGAGCCATCGGTGAGGTGGTAGGCGCTACCGCCTTCATGACTTGCCACGGCCACGAGTCCTGGCATCCCGATCCCGAATTCTACTACAAGCACGGCGGCGGTCCCATGCTGGATATGGGCCCCTACTACGTCACCGCGCTGGTCAACCTCATGGGCGGGGTCAAGCGGGTGGGCGGTATGGTCGCCACCCCCTTCGCAGAGCGTATCTGCACCTGCAAGGAGCATAACGGCGAGATCATCACCGTGGATGTGCCCACCTCCTACTACGGTGTTCTGCAGTTCGAGTCGGGCGCCGTGGCCTCTATCCTGACCTCCTTCGATATCTGGGGCGCAAAACTCCCCATCATTGAAATCTACGGCTCCAAGGGCACTCTCCGGGTTCCCGATCCCAACTGCTTCGGCGGCCCTGTGGTGCTGCATACTCCCGGTAAGGGCGACGAAGAGATTCCCCTCGCCTTCGACTATCCCGAAAACTCCCGCGCCCTCGGGCTGGCCGAAATGGCTGCCGCGCTGAAGGCAGGCCGCCGTCCCAGGGCTTCTTATCAGCAGACCCTCCACGTTCTGGAGGTGCTGACGGGCTTTGAGTGCGCCGCAGAAAAAGGCGGATACCTGGAGCTCACCACGACCTACGAGCGGGAAGCGCCCATGGCGCAGGGCCTGCCCCACGGTGTTCTTGACTGATTATACCCAATAAAGAGGAGAAGCACCCATGAAACACGTATTCTACGATTACGATATCTTCCCCAAGGTATTCCTCGGCGACCGTGAGACCACGGTGACGGTTCAGCCTCTCGGAATCAATTCCGCGTTCAAGGCCGACAAGACCTACAACGTCCAGGTGCTCAAGGTCAATCAAGGCAACCCCGGCACCTACCCCGAGCGTAGCGGCCGCACCACTCTGTCCCTGCCCCCCGATGCAGACGGTTGCCTCCGCATCACCGCCTACTTTGAGGGCGAGGGTGAATACTATATCAACCTCTGGGACGGCGACCGCCGCTTTGCCACGCTGTCGGTCTACTGTCTTGCCGAGGATATGGCAGGACGCATCCCTCAGCGCGGTGATCTGCATCTCCACACCTGCTACTCCGACGGACACGACGACCCTGTGAACGTGGTGGCCAACTATCGCGGCCACGGCTACGATTTCATGGTCATTTCCGACCACGAGCGCTACTATCCCTCCCTGGAGGCCATCCGCCGCTACGGGGACATCAGCGACGTGGCCATTATTCCCGGTGAGGAGGTTCACCTTCCCCTCAACGACGTCCACTACGTCAACTTCGGCGGCACCTACAGCATCAACGCTCTGATCGAGGGCCGTCCCAACAGTGCCCGCGCAGGGAACGACCCGGAATGGAGAAGCTTTGACGGTAACGCCCCCGATCCCATGACCCACGACGAGTTCATCGCCATGATCGAGAAGCGCTCCGAGAACGTGCCGCTGGCGAATCGTTCCGAGCGTCTGAGCTACGCCGTGCTGGAGTGGATCTACGAGCATATGCAGGCAAACGGCGGTCTGGGTATCTTCCCCCACCCCTACTGGCTCTGCCAGCTCATGCAGCTCCCTGAGGAGTACACCGAGTTCATCTACAAGAACAAGCCCTTCGACGCTTTCGAGGTGTTGGGCGGTGAGAACTACTTCTCCCACAACGGTTTCCAGACCTCCCTCTACTACGAGATGCGGGAGCATGGCATCGACCATCCCGTAGTCGGCTCCACCGATAGCCACAACTCTGCCGCCGAGCATAACCGCAACGCCCTCATCTGCTCTACCATCGTCTTTGCCAAGGAGAACACCCGCGAGGGGCTGGTATCCGCCATCAAGGACAAGTATTCGGTGGCGGTGGACACCATCAGCGCCGAGTACCGTCTGGTGGGCGACTTCCGCTGGGTGCGCTACGGCTGCTTCCTCATGGAGAACTATTTCCCCCTCCACGACGAGATCTGCCGCGCCGAGGGCTACTACCTCCGCCGTCACTTTGCAGGGGATAAGCAGGCCACCGCTGTTCTGGCGGCCATGAAGGGTCAGCTCCCCGCTATGCAGAAGAAGTATTTCGCGCTGTAAAATGAATGCGGTTTTTTATGAGCTCAAGCATGAGATCGGAGCAGACTATTTTACGTTGGAAGAGAATCGGGATTTCTCCTTTCCCATGCACATGCATCGGTGCTACGAGATCATTTTGATGCTGGAAGGCTCCATGAAGGTACGGATCGAAAAAGAGGAATATCGCATTGGCGCGGGAGATATGATCTTCGTGAAGCCCAATCACATTCACAGTCTGGAAACGGATGAGTCCAGTCACCACCTTCTGTGCATCTTTTCTCCCGAGTTGATCGCTGCGCTCTCGGAGCCATTGATCCGGTACCGTCTCCCCTCCCCTGTGTTGAGACAGATCGCCCCGATATACCGCGAGCTGTTTTGCGACGTGAGAGAGGACGGGAACATCGGAAGGATTAAGGGCTTCCTGTATCTGATTGCCGGTCTTTTCTACGATCAACTGGATTTTTCCGAAGAAGACCCTGCTGCTCGCGGCAAGCATTTACTGCGGGATATTTTTCGCTACGTAGATGAGAACATCAGCTGTTCCTGCTCCATTCTGGATCTGGCGGAGGAGTTGAATTACTCGCCCTCCTACCTGTCGCGTTTTTTCTACACGAATGTGGGGATGCCCTATTCTGTCTACGTGCAGAACATCAAGATCAGTCACGCGTGTTACCTTCTTCGGAATACCGATGGGGGAATTGCGCAGATCGCTCAGCAATGCGGGTACATCTCCTCCAGTAGCTTCAATCGGAATTTCAAGCAGCTGACGGGGTGCAGTCCCACGGAATACAAAAAAAGGAATGCCAAGTCCAAGTATCCTCCCCTGTAGGAAGCTGTGAGCGGGACACCGGGTATTCTTCAAGACAGAAACGGCATTCTGCCATGGCATGCGCCCATAACAAAAAACCAAGGTCAAATCAACATGATTGATCTTGGTTTTTTGTTGCTTTCATATAGAGAGCGAGGAAAGAGATGGATCGGAGGGGATACGGATTTCGCGCACGTTACGCCTGCATTTGCTCCGATATGAGGCGGTAGATCTCTTGGACGCGGTCGATAGCCTAAAATAAAAGGTGTTTCGAAGCTCGTAGTCGGCGGAGCGGGGGCGGCGTTATACGCGGTTTGGCGTTATACGCGGTCTACGGTAATGACTGCGAAGAGGTGTCCGTTCCCCTCGTGGATGTCGTCGGCCACCTTGGAACGCAGGTCAGCGTCGGTCATGGCCAGCTCGAAGGGGGCGGCGATATCAAAGATGAGGTTTGTGTGAGTTTCACCGGGGACGATGCGGAAATCGTGGATGCGGAGGCGGTCGTCTACCGAGAGCGCGATGCCCTCGGCGTAGGCCTTCAGCTCGGTCACACGGGGATCGCGGATGGCTACGGGATCCATGTGCACCGTGGCTTCGATGCCGCACTCCACCCGCAGGCGGCGTTCGATGAGATCGGACATGTCGTGGGAGGCGTAGATGTCGGCGTCGCCGTCCACCTCCACGTGGAGGGAAGCCATGACCCGCCCGGGGCCGTAGTTGTGAACCACCAGATCGTGAATGCCGATGGCGCCCTGATCCTTGAATTCTTCAACCAGCGTTTGGATCATGTCCACCGTCTCCTCGGAGGGCTGCTCTCCCAGAATGGAGTTCTTGGTGTCGTTCAGGATCTTGATACCCGCCCAGAGGATGAGCAGAGCCACCAGAATGCCCATGTAGGCATCGGGGTCAAAGTTCGTGAATTTGTAGATGAGGGTGGCGACCAGCACCGCGAAGGTGGCGCCCGCGTCGGACAGGGAATCGGCGGCGGTGGCGCGCATGACCTGGGAGTCGATCTTCTTTGCGATTTTGCGGTTGAAGATGCACAGCCAGAGCTTGACCAGCACCGACACGCCCAGAACAGCCACCGACAGCCAGCTGAACACCGTTTCGGCGGGGTGGAAGACCTTATCCACCGAGCTCGACAGCAGCTCCCAGCCCACCAGCAGAATGAGGAAGGACACGATCATGGAGGTGACGTACTCAATGCGGGCGTGGCCGAAGGGATGGTCGCGGTCGGCGGGCTTGGCGGCCATCTTGAAGGTGACCAAAGAAATGATCTGAGAGCCCGCGTCGGAGAGGTTGTTGACGGCGTCGGCCTGCACCGAGATGGCGCCGAACAGGAATCCTACGGTGAATTTTCCCGCGGCCAGCAGGAGATTCAGAATGATGCCCACCGTGGAGGCCAGAGTGCCGTAGGCGCGGCGGACGGCAGGGGAGGCTACATCCCGGGGGGATTTGATGAAGAGTTTGATGAGAAGGGAGGTCATGGGAAATTTTTCCTTTGATTTGGTGATATGAATTTGGGTTTATCGAGGGGGCGTTGCCCCCTCCACCCCCACTTGGGACCCTTTTGAAAAAGGGGTCCAAGACCTCCTAAAACTTTCAAAAAGATTGTCTGACAATTCTTTTTAAAAGTTTTTGAGATTCCAAAGAACTTTTTTCAAAAAGTTCTTTGGTGGAGGATCGGGGGCAAAGCCCCCGATAAACTGCAATTTGACTGGTAGGTGGATCAGGTTATGTTCTGCGCGAAGGTGGTTACATATCCCCCCAATACTTGCGATCCAAGCTTCGCAGTTGGATCGCTTCGGCGATATGCTGGGCGTCGATGACGGGGGATTCGTCCAAGTCGGCGATGGTACGGGCGACCCGCAGGATGCGGTCGTGGCCGCGGGCGGAGAGACCCAGGCTCTCAAAGGCGGCGCGGAGGATATCCGAGGCGGCGTCGGTCAGCTTGCAGTAGCGGCGGATGGCGGCGGGATCCAGCTGAGCGTTGCAGTACAGGGTCTTGCCTGCGGGACGGTCAGCACCTGACTCCTGATCCGTGGCGGCCATGCGGCGGGTGGCGTAGGCGCGGGCGGCGCAGACCCGCTCGCGGATGTCGGCGGAGCGTTCGATGGCGGTGTCGTCCTTGGCGGACAGCTCGTCGTAGGACAGGGAGGGAAGCTCGATCTGAATGTCGATGCGATCCAGCATGGGGCCGCTGATGCGGGACATGTAGCGGCGAACGTCCTCGATCTTGCAGGTGCACTTGCGGGAGGGATCCCCGAAATAGCCGCAACGGCAGGGGTTCATGGCCGCTACCAGCATGAAGGAGCAGGGGAAGGTGACCCGTCCGTTGGCGCGGGTGATGGTGACCTTGCGATCCTCGATGGGTTGGCGGAGGCCGTCGGTGACCTGCTTGGGGAACTCGGGCAGCTCGTCCAGGAACAGCACGCCGTTGTGAGCGAGAGAAACCTCGCCGGGCAAAGGGTTCGCTCCGCCGCCCACCAGGCTCACGGGGGACATGGTGTGGTGGGGGGAGCGGAAGGGTCTGCGGCGGAGGAGGGACACACCCTCGGGGAGGGTGCCCGACACCGAATGCACCTTGGTGGCCTCAATGGCCTCGGCAAAGGTCAGGGGCGGGAGGATGGTGGGCAGTCTCTTGGCCAGCATGGATTTGCCCGTGCCGGGAGGGCCGATGAGCAGGATGTTGTGCCCGCCGGCGGCGGCGATCTCCATGGCTCGCTTGGCCAGTTTCTGTCCCTTGACGTCGGCAAAATCCACGTCGTAGACGTCCCGTGCCTCGGGGGATGGGGTGGGGCGGGCGACGGGGGGGATGAGCTTGCGGCCGTTTAAGTGGTCAATGAGGGAGCGCATATTGGTGACGCCGAAGACCGAAATGCCCTCTACGGCGGCGGCCTCGGCGGCGTTTTCCATGGAGGTGTAGAATTCCGTCATACCCGCGTCTCTGGCGGCGACGCACATGGACAAAACCCCCCGCACGGGGCGGAACTCACCCGACAGGGACAGCTCCCCCACGAAGCAACGGTGGGAGAAATCCACCCCGGGACGGATGATACCCACGGTGGCCATGATGCCCGTGAGGATGGCGGCGTCAAAGCCCGAGCCCTCCTTGCGGCGGTCGGCGGGGGCGAGGTTGATGAGGAGGGCGCACTCGGGGAAGGGGTAACCGCTGTTCTCGCAGGCGGTGCGTACCCGCTCTTTGGCTTCCTTGACGGCGGCGTCGGGCAGGCCGACCAGTTCGAATTCCGCCAGGCGGTTCTGACTGTCCACCTCCACGCTGACCGAAAAGCCGTCGATGCCGAAAAGTCCCGCGCTGTATACCGTTGAGAGCATAATGTTGTCCTCCTTGTGTGTTCTATTCATATTCTATCACAATTTTCCCGAAAAAGCAAGTACCCGATTTGAAAAAGGAGGCGGATGGGGAGACTTCGTGTAAAAATATCTTACAAAAATGTGCTGCCAAAACAGGGCACTTTTCACAAAAATACGTCTGCGCACAAATTATTTACAATCTCGGCCACGAAATCCCTTGACAACTTGACGGGAATGGTTTATAATATGTACATTGATTACTGTAATCTGCGGAGGTATCCATTCATGAAAAAGTATCTGGCTATCGCTATGGCCGCGTTGCTCCTTGTTTGCTCGCTCGCATCCTGCGCCAGCGGCAATTCCGGTGACATCGGAAACTACACCCCTGAAGTGGACTATCTGATCACCGAAAAGGGAACCTTCTACTTTGAGGAGGCCGAGGGCGAGACTGCCATCCTTGTAAACTATGTCGGTAAAGCAACTTCCAACGACCATGTTGAAGTTCCCGCCACCTTTGGCGACCGTACCGTCACTACCATCGGTAAGCAGGCTTTCTATAATCTGTCTGCTATCGTGGAGATCACCATTCCCGATTCTGTCACCGTGATCGATGATTACGCTTTCGCCCGTTGCACCGAACTGACCGAGATCAAGCTCCCTGCGGGTCTTCTGACCATTGGCGAGGGCGCCTTCTTGGAGTGCACCAAGCTGGAGAAGGTGGATCTGGGCAACTCTCTGGAGACCATTGAGGAGAAGGCATTCAACGGCTGCACTGTGCTGACCGATATTCCCCTGCCCGCCACTCTGAAAACCATTGGCAAGGCTGCATTCGCTTTCTGCGATTCTCTGGCTGCCCTGACGATTCCCGCTTCCGTTGAGACCATCGGTGAGCTGGCTTACACCGATTGCTTCAAGCTGCAGAGCATCACCATTGCCAATGCCGAGGCTGAGATCGGTTCTCACGCTTTCGAGAACTCCGACGGCACCAACTTCAAGAACAAGTTCGTCGTAGAGGGCTTGGCCGAGGGTTCCAAGGTTCTGGAGTACATCAACGCTCTGTCGGATACCCCCGTTGTCGAGGAAACCGAGGCTGTGACCGAGGCTGAGTAATTCTTCTATACCAATTGCAAGCAACCCCTGTACGTTTCGTGCAGGGGTTTTCTTATGTTGATGTAAAAAAGTGCACCGAATGACGTATATTTTTTGTCTTTCCTCTTGATTCTTTTCTCTTTTTGTGGTATACTTACTCTGTATGATTTTGTCTATTTGCCGCCGAGTGGCGGTGTAAGGGTGGGAGACCGCGTGCTTTTCTGAACAGCGGATACCGCCCGTATATAGAATTGAAGTATTCAAGAGTGAAAGGAAACCGAAAACCGTGAACGAAACCGTGAAATTGCCCTCGGGGGTATCCATCCCCAAGCTGACTCCCGAGGAAGCCGACCGCCGCTGCTATCTGTCCAAGGATATGCTCAACATGATGCACCTGGCCCCCGTGAGTCAGCCCGTGGCCTGCAGTGGGGAAGGGGACGACCTGATCCTTTACTACGATCCTGCCAGAGTCACCGAGGCTGCTCCCGAGCTGTGGTACCGCCCCATGATGGACGAGCACGAGCCCGTGGACGTCATCGAACTGGAGAGTGGAGTTGAGGTGGAAAAGCTGTCCACCAAGCGCGCCGCCGCCATGGGATTCTACACCCGTGAGCGACTGGATCAGATGAACTACGACGTGGTGGAGGAGCCTGTGGCTTACAACACCCGCTCCGACGGCACCATGATCTACTTCTACGACAAGAGATGCGCCGTTCGCCGTCCTTTGAAGTGTACCGCATGCGGCAAGGATGTCCGCTACAAGCGTAAGATGTGCCGCGCCTGCTTTGAACAGGATCTGGCTGTCCGCCGCGCCGAGGGCGACGCGTATCGCGAGCGTGAGTTTGGCATGGAGCGTGAGCGTGTCCTCTTCTTCGACCTGGAGCTGACGGGCGTGTACGACCACGACGAGATCATTTCGGTGTCCATTACCAACGGTAACGGCGAGGTGCTCATGGATACCCTCGTCAAGCCCCTGCGCAAGAAGAAGTGGAACCGCACCGAGAAGATCCACGGCATCTCTCCTGCCATGGTGCAGGACGCTCCTACTCTGGACGAGATCATCCCCACTCTCAAGGAGATGTTCGCGAATGCCGATAACCTCATCGCCTTCGGCGTGTCCACCGACTACAGCCACATCAAGTACATCTACGAGACCGAGCGCGAGCAGGAGGCGCTCCGTAAGAAGACCCGTTGCTGTGCTCTGGAGTTCGTTCGTTTCCAGAACGAGCATTACCCCGACAACAACCACGCCTCTCTGGTGGATGCCATGCGTACCCTGGGCATTGGCTGGGACGGCATTCCCCACTCCTCCATCGCCGACACCATCGCCTGCATGAAGGTCTGGGAGGCTCTGTTCCCCCACTACTACACCACCCACATGCCCGAGCTTCCTGATTACAGCGCCATGACCCCTGCCGCCGCGCCCGCCTTCAACGAGGCCACCGGCGAATATGTCGCCAGCGAATATGTCACCGGTAAATACATCGCCGGCGAATACGTTACCGATGAATCCGTTCACCACGATGGGGACGAGAACGCCCCCGCTGAAAAGGAGGAAAGTTATGTCTGATCTGTTTGGTTTGGAAAGACCCCACAAGATTTCGGATGGAGACGAGGTCTCCCATCTGATTACCGTCTACGACGTGGCGGTGCTGGGCATTGTCCGCGGTATGCTGGAGGACGAGAACATCCCCTATTTGGTTCGCGAGCGGGGCACCGGCTCGGCCATGCGCATCATCACCGGCTTTTCCATGTTCGGAACCGACGTCTACGTCCCCGCCGAGGCCTACGAGACCGCCAAGGGTCTGGTGTCCGGTCTGGAGGACGCCGAGATCACCTTCGTGGATGACGAGGGCAACGAGATCTCGGTGGAGGAAGCCGCCGAGGAAGCCGCTGAAGACCTCGCTGATAGCGACGGCACCGCATACGGCTCCAAAAACTGAAGGGCGGATTCGCTATGAAAGAAATTCTGCTTTTGAAATACGGCGAGATCGTTCTCAAGGGAGCCAATAAGCGCTACTTTGAGGATATGCTCTGCCGTCAGCTTCGCCATAAGGCCAAGCCCCACGGCGAGTTTGAGATCTATCGCTCCCAAAGCACCATTTATGTGGAGCCCAAGAACGATTTCTGCGACATGGACGGCATGATGGCCGCCGCAGGAAAAGTGTTCGGTATCGTGGCTATCTGCCGCGCCGCCGTATGTGAAAAGAACATGGAGAGCATTCTGGAGACCGTCAAGGCCTATATTCCCCCTCATTTGGCAGGGAAGCGTACCTTCAAGGTGGAATCCAAGCGCTCCGATAAGAAATTCCCCCTGGAATCCATAGAAATTTCCAAGGAGGCAGGCGGTGCTATCCTATCGGCTTGCCCCTACATGAAGGTGGACGTCCACAACCCCGACGTTACGGTGCGGGTAGAGGTGCGTGAGTACGCGGCCTACGTCCATCCCGGCCCCGTCAAGGGCGCGGGCGGTATGCCTGTTGGCACCAACGGCCGCGGCCTGCTCCTGCTTTCGGGTGGCATTGACTCTCCCGTAGCGGGCTACATGATGGCCAAGCGCGGTATGACCATGGAGGCCATTCACTTTGAATCCTTCCCCTACACCAGCGAAATGGCGCGGGATAAGGTGCTCCGTCTGGCACAGATCGTGTCGGAATACAATGATGATGAAATGATCGTCCACGTGGTGTCCCTGACCAAAGTTCAGGAGGAGCTGGTGAAGGCCTGCGACGAGGATTATTTCACCCTCCTGCTCCGCCGCTACATGATGGCCATTGCCGACCGCATCGCCACCCGCTTCGGATGCGGCGCGCTGGTGACGGGCGAGTCCCTGGGTCAGGTGGCCTCCCAGACCACCGAGGCCATCGGCGTCACCGACCCCGTGGCCACCCACCCTGTGTTCCGTCCCTGTATTGGTCTGGACAAGGAGGATATCGTGGTGACCGCTCGTAAAATCGGCACCTTTGAGACCTCCATCGAGCCTTACGAGGACTGCTGTACCGTCTTCACCCCCCGTCACCCCCGCACCCGCCCTGACCTGAAAAAGGTCTTGGAGCAGGAAAAGAAGCTCCCCTTTGAGGAGCTGGTGGAGGAGGCCATCGCGGGCATGTACCGCGTGGACGTGACCCCTGAGGGGTATGAAATCCGTTCGTAATCGATCCTATATACAACATGGAAAGGAAACGCAACATGGAACAGATGTACTACAACATGACCATCGCGGGCTGTGACCGAGCCCTGCCCCTTTGCCCCCTGACCGACGATCTCATGATCGGCGCCTTCGTCATCTTCGGTGACCCCGAGCTGACCACCGCCTGCTCCGAGGCTCTGCTGGCCAAAGTCCCCGAGTACGACTACATGATCACCGCCGAGGCCAAGGGCATTCCCCTGATCCACGAAATGGCACGCCTGGCGGGCAACCAGAAGTATATGCTGGCTCGCAAGGGAACCAAGCTCTATATGAGAGATATTCTGGACGTCAAGGTCAATTCCATCACCACCAACCGTGAGCAGCACCTTTACCTCGACGGAAACGACGCCGAGCTCATGAAGGGCAAGCGCATCCTCATCGTGGACGACGTGGTGTCCCTGGGCGACTCCATGCACGCCCTGGAGGAGCTGGTCAAGGCGGCAGGCGGTATCGTTTGCGGCCGCGCCACCATCCTCGCCGAGGGTGACGCCGCCAAGCGCGACGACCTCGTGTACCTGGAGAGACTGCCCCTGTTCACCAAGGACGGACAGCCCTTGGATTGAGGGGACGCAAGGGAAACTTTTTGAAAAAAATTCCCTTGACCCTTCAAAAACTTTAAAAGCTAAAAAAGAAAAATATGTGAGTACAGCAAAGAAACTTTCAAGTTGTTTTTGAAAGTTCTTGAAAGGAGTCCAGAGGAAAACTTCTTTCAAGAAGTTTTCCTTTGGCGTACCCCGGAAAGAAGGAAAATAAAAATGGCAGAACTTTTAACTACCAACGACAAGCGCACGTGCCTGTGCGCTGAACTCTCCGCCGCCAACATCGGTCAGACCGTATGCGTCATGGGCTGGGCCCAGAAGCAGAGAGACCTGGGCGCCCTCATCTTCATCGACCTCCGCGACAGAAGCGGTATCGTCCAGCTGGCTTTTGACGACGCCACCGAGCGCGAGGCCTTCGACAAGGCCTTCACCGTCCGCGCCGAGTTCGTCCTCTGCGCCCACGGTGTCGTTCGTCCCCGCGGCGAGGGCGCTGTGAACAAGAACATCCCCACGGGTGAGATCGAGATCGCCGTCACCGAGCTGAAGATCCTCTCCGCCGCTCAGACCCCTCCCTTTGAGATCGTGGAGAACAGCCCCGTTAAGCCCGAACTGAGACTTCAGCACAGATATCTGGATCTCCGCCGTCCCGACATGGCCTACAACATCATGGCTCGCTCCAAGATCACCAAGCTGGCTCGCGACTACTACGCCCAGAACGGCTTTGTGGACATCGAGACTCCCTGCCTCATCGCTCCCACGCCCGAAGGCGCCCGCGACTATCTGGTGCCCTCCCGTGTCCATCACGGCAAGTTCTACGCTCTGCCCCAGTCTCCTCAGCTCTACAAGCAGCTGCTCATGGTGTCGGGCTTTGACCGCTACTTCCAGATCGCCCGTTGCTTCCGCGACGAGGATCTCCGCGCCGACCGTCAGCCCGAGTTCACCCAGATCGACACCGAGATGTCCTTCGTGAACGAGGACGACGTCATGCGTATGCACGAGGGCTTCCTGAAGTTCATGTTCAAGGAGTTCTACGGCATTGACCTGGGCGGCGACTTCATCCGCATGCCCTACGCCGAGGCTATGGAGCGCTTCGGTTCGGATAAGCCCGATATCCGCTTCGGCTTTGAGCTCCGGAACCTGTCCGACA
>JAZRIF010000232.1:0-5852 GCA_045645165.1 Eubacteriales bacterium | reverse complement strand
CATGGGTTGGGCTGTTACCGCTTTCGAGATCGACCTGACCAACGTGGACTACAACGGTCCCGTTTGGCTGGCTATCGACGCTCTGCCCGGTACCTTCGCTCTGTTCTCTTCCGTTGAGTTCATCGGTGCTGAGATCGTTGACGCTGAGCCCGAGACTCCCGTTGAGCCCGAGACTCCCGAGAATGTGGTGATCGACCTGTCCACCATCGAGGGATACAGAGCTGAGAACAACTACGGTTACGACGGCCCCATCCTCAACATCGGTTATGACAACGTTTACCTGGTAGGCGAGTTCGATCTGAACCAGTACTCTCAGATCATCATTGAGTACTCCTACGACGGCAGCACTGAAGTGGAAGGTAAGCCCGTTAAGCAGAACTGGGATGAGTGCGGCCGCACTCCCATCATCGGTTTCACCGCTCTGAACAAGAGCTTCGGTTTTGCTAACGTGACCAACCAGGATGCTATCGACAACGGTATCTACACCGACCTGATCTACACTCCCGGTAACTGGGCTGAGGCTACCAGAACCGCCACCATCGAGATTCCCGAGGGTATCGGTTACAACGGTCCTTGCTACGTGTCCGCTTACAATCCTTGGAACCGCGAGATCGCTATCGCTTCCATCACTCTGGTTCCCAGAGCCTAATTCCATCGTATCCTACCCGCCCCCTTGTGGGGCGGGTTCTTTTTTGAAAATTGTAAAAAACGTGAATTTGTCATGCACCCGAAAAAACACTTGATTTTTTATGTGATTGTACAGCATAAAGGTAAAACCAAAGTGAGAGAAATTTTCCGAAATTCTGAAAGGAAAAAACCAAACATGAAAAAGCTTATTTTTGTCGCTATTCTCATGCTCGCTTTGGTTGTGCCCGTTGCTGCTTGTGACAACGATTCCGTGGATCCTCTTGATACCGGCGCTGCGACTACTGTTGGCGAGAACGCTACCGTCGCAGATCCCGCGGGAACTACCGCAGCTGACACCGACGAGGCAGAAATCCGGGATCCCAATGCTCCTGTCGTTGTGATCGTGCCCAAAGAGGGTCACAGCAGTATGCGATGACGGAAGAGGAAATTTGTCGCATCCTGTTGACAAATCCACAATGCTGTGCTATAATAAGGATGTTGATTTTGCAACATGCCCCGGAGGTTGTGGATTATGATCGAACGCTTTGAAACCTTTACCGTGCTGATATCCTCCATTAGCCGCAGTATCCGCCGTCTCAAAACCGAGGAAACTGCGGAATTTAATCTGAAAAGTCCTCACGTTTCCTGCTTGTACTATTTGTATAAGGCAGAGACCATGACGGCTGCTGAGCTTTGCGAGCTCTGCGATGAGGACAAGGCGGCCGTGTCCCGCTCTATCGTATACCTGGAGCAGAACGGATTTCTGACCCGTAACCAAGGCAAGCAGGAGTCTGCCTCTGCCGGCGGTCGTGTGCGCGGATCAGGGAAGCACTATCGTGCACCTTTGGCTCTGACGGATAAGGGGCGCGACGTGGCTATGCGGCTTTCAGCGCGTATTGACCGCGTTTTGGATGAAGTGGCCGTGGGGGTCACTGAGGAAGAGCGTGCCATCCTCTACCGTTGTCTCGGGCAGATCGATCGCAATCTGGCGCAGATGTGCGAGCAGAGATACGGCGCGGAAGATCAGGAATGATACAATAGAAAACGGATGCTACCCGTGGAGGGTGGCATCCGTTTTTGTATTCATGTGGGAAATCAGACCTTCATCTTCTCCGACCATTCCAGCAGCTTGATGAACAGGCCGCCGATGACGGTGCGATTCTGGAAGTGGATGTGATCCGCGCCGATGGTGTCGTACCAGTCGGTCATGGGAACGCGGTGGCGGGTGAAGTGGTAAGATGTCCACAGAGGGGCGATATACCGCTCGAAGTCGGTATCGCTCTGAAGAAGAGTGGCCGTCCAGACCAGCCAATCCGACTTGGTGTAGTCGGCGCGGTTGTCCAGAGGCATGCCGTAGGGCTTGAAGCGGGTAAAGTTGGTCTGCACCTCGCTCTCCAGCACCTCGGCGGGGAAGATATTCGTGCCGAAGAGCTTGTCCCAGACGGCGTTGTACTTCATGGAGTAGGTGCCGGGGCGGTCGAAGGCCAGACGGTAGGAACCGTCACCATTGGTGGCGCGGTCTGCCCAAGACTTGGCCATGCGGCGGGCTTCGGCCATGTAATGCTCATACTCGGCCTCGTTTCCCTTCATGCGGTGGAGCAGACCGAAGCAAGCGACGCCCATGATGGCCTTGATGGAGAGGTTGCAGTTGTGGGCGAGGTGACCGGCGAAGTCATCGGTGCAGAGCTGATTCTCGGGATCCTCACCGTAGCGCAGGAGGTATTTGACCCAATTCGACAGAGTGCCCCAGTGAGCCTCGGCAAAGGAAAGATCCTCCTCCGCGATGGCGGTAGTGGTGACCATGACCAGCATGTTGCCGCACTCCTCCACGGGCATCTGCATGTGTACTGCATTGTCGCCGTAGACCTGGCCGTTCACCAGAGGGTACTGACCGCAGTCGTGGGGGGCGAAGTCAAAGGGCCAGGCCTCGCTCTCGGCGTACTTGAAGATGGGGCGAGCCATACCCTTGACCAACTCGGGGTTGTAGAGCAGGAACATGGGGATGGAGGGGTAGGAGACGTCCACCGTGGCGGCACAGCCGTTGGAGAAGCATTCCTTGGAAATGAACAGGACGTTGCCCTCGGTGTCCAGCACGCACTTGTGGGCGGAGATGGCCTGACGGTAGGCCAGGGAGAGCATTTCGGCGTACTGCACACCGCCCGCCTTGACGGCATCGCAGTAGAGTTTATCGGAAAAAGCATCGCAGCGGGTCATGAGGGAAGCATACTCGTTGTAAGCGGCCTCGATGGCGATTTCAATGGTTTCGCCGTTTTGGTTCCAGACCGAAGCGAGGGTCTTGCCGAAATATTGAATGGAGGCGCGGCAGTCGTCAAAGGCCAAAAGGAACAGGGAAGTCACTCCTGCGGTCATGGGGATAGTGCCCATGACGTAGCCCATCTTATCCTCGTCGCAGACGAACTCGCGGACTTCTCCCTTGGGGGCGGTGAGGTAGAGGTAACCCCACTCGATGCGGAGGTTGTCGCCCGAACGGTTCAGGGGCATCTGGTTGGTCTTGCCCATCTTGACGGTGGGCATACCGGCCACGGTCAAAAGCTCTCTCTCGGTGGTGTCGTCCCCACGCTTGTCCATGACGAACTCCTCGGAGGCCAGCACCGAGGCCGAGACCTTGTGGTCAGCACCATCGGCCGAGGTATAGGACAGGGCGATGTAACCCACGGGACGGGTCATGACGGTGAGATCGTCGGGGAGCAGAGGAGTGGTGAAGCGGACGGTCAAGTTGATCTTGCTGTCGGTGAATACGTAGGTGGTGGAGAGGGCGGTGAAATCCACCGAGATCTGCTCCATCTTGGGGCGGTTGTCGCACACGCCCATGAACAGTTTCTCCTCGCCGTCCACACAGCAGATACCGATGAGGGTGTTGTCAGATCCCGTCCAGTGCTTGACGGGGACGTCGTGGAGGCGGTCGGCCATGGACCAGACGGTGAAGTAGGGGTCAATGTTGATGAGGGGGTAGGCGGGAGCGCGGAGTTTCATGGTGTGTACGTCCTTTCAAAGAAGATTTTCGGTGGTTTTCTTATAGCATGGATGGAGAGAGCTGTCAATGGGATCAAGAGTTTCAGTGGAGGATCCACTCACTTTTTCTTGTTACGGCGCTTACAGGTAAGGGCAGAACCGCCAAGAAGCGCGGTCAGGGCAATCTCGCCGCCCACGGTGGAGCCGCAGCCATTGTTGTGGGTGTCGTTTTCACTTTCGGTGAGGGTGTCCTGCTTAGTGGCGGAAGTCTCGTTGGTGGCGGGGAGGTTCTCGGACTCGGCCGTGGTTTCAGGCGCTGTTTCGGGTTGTGTGGCGCCCTCGTCGGTGTAGTTGTACCAGATCTTATCCACGGGGAGATACTCCACCGCGGATTCCTCCATGTCCAGCTCAGCAAGGACGTCGGCCAGAGGCGGCAGATCGTTGTTCTGCACCAGAACGGAACCTTCCTCGGTAAAGCCTTCCTTTTCGGGGCCGAAGGGTTTGAGGGTCTTGCGGTTCTGGTAGTTGATGAACACCTCGGCACCGCCCGCCGTCTTCTCGCGGAAATAGAAGGTGTTATTTCGCAGGATGAAGTTTTCGTTGTTTGGGTTGAAGACCGTCACGTCAAAGCGGTAATTCTCGTTGTGTACGGCAGTCATGTTGTTGTAGAACAGGCAGTTTACAATGGTATTGCCTGTGTTGGGGGTATAGACCTGCTCTCCCGTGACCTGATTTTCCATGGTGGTCTGCATCACGAGGATCCCCTGTCCCTCGTTGTTGGCGATGATGCAGGAATCTAATGTGAAATTGTGAACCGCCCGCTCGAAGTCGAAGCCGCAGCCGTCGGGCTGGCCGTTGTTGCGGCTGCCGTTGAAGCTGCTGTTCGAGATATACAGATCTTTACAGCAGGAGAACAGGGCTTGGGTAGTGCCGAAGGACATGGTGAAGCTCTCCATGCCTCCCTTGGCTTGGATATGACTCCAGCGACCCCAAGGGCTCTCCGGAGTGCCGTCGTAGCCGAAGTCAGCGGAGTCGATGCTGAGTACAGACATGGTGTTCTCGGCGGTGAGGCCGCGGATGTTCCAGTTGGTTGTATAGGTGTAGCACTGGTTGGGGCCTGTTCCGTAGTGGTAGTTGTAGCAGTTGGCACCTACGGCGATGACGCAACCGTCGAAGTTGTTTTGGTACAATTCGATGTCGGAAACCACGTTGACGGGCTCAGCGATGCCGTCCACCACTACGTTGGCGAGAGGTCTTATGGGTCTGCCGCCGATGTTGACAGCGGTGGGCCAGATGTATTCCACTTCGCCGCCGCCGTTGGGGATGAGTTGACCGTTTTTATAGTCCTCCAGATCGCCTTTCTTCTTGAGCAGAAAACCGGCGTCGTTCATGGCTTCGGCCATGAGGTCGGGGCAGTTGATATCGGTGAAGGAGCAGTTGGTTACGCGGACGCCCTTGTTGTCCGTGGAGGTGTCGTAGCGGAAGTAGATGCCCAAAAAGCTATGGCTGATATGGATATTGTCGATCCAGATATAGTCCAGACCGAAGCCGTTTTTGGCCCTTACGCTGATGTCGGTGGCCAGAATGGCGATATCGTTGCGACCGTTTTGCAGGGATATTTCAGGCTTGGGGGAAGCTACGTCTCCGTAGGAGCCTACGAAGATCCACGCGTCGGCGCGGCCCTTTCCGCGGATGGTCAGTCGCTCGTGCCACACGTCGCCGCGGCGCAAAAGCACGCGGTCGCCGGGCTTCAGATTCATGGACTTGATATGGGTAAAGCTCTTCCATGGGGTGTCTTCACTTTTGCCATCGTTTTGGTCGCTTCCGAGAGATGAGGAGATGTAGTAGGCAGTGCCCTCTTCGGAGAGGCGGTAGTCGTAGGTCAGATCCATGTTCATACCTCCGTGGGTTGTGGATTCAGCCATCGTCGCGACAGGTGCGCCGAGGAGCAGAATGATTGACAGGAGCGCGGTGAATAGGGCGATTCGGGATCGTTTCACGGTGGTGTACCTCCTTTTTGGAGTGTTACATCCATTTTATCATATTTGGGGTGGTTTGTCAATGAGGTGGAAGGATATTTGGGGGTGAAAAAGCCCCGCCGAGTGGCGGGGTGAACTGCCCCAAATTGTACGGACAGTACAAAAAGCCCCATGAGGGTAGGATATTTAACAATTAGGCAACGAACTGACATCGCTTTTCGAGTGGTGTCAGTTTTGTTTTGAGTTGGATACGTTCATGATTGTAGAAGTGGA
>JAZRIF010000231.1:0-11183 GCA_045645165.1 Eubacteriales bacterium | reverse complement strand
CCAGCCGCTCGCAGAGATCGGCGTAGTGGGTGCATTTGACCGCCAGAGTCAGGGTCACACGGTCGGAGAACTCGCTGTCATCGGTCAGGACGCCGTATTTGGGCAGCTCCTGCAGGATGAGCTGGTAGTCGGAGTAGGTGGACTCCAGCATGAACTCGGTGAATTTCTCGTAGGTGATGATGTTGGCCGCGTCCAGGGCAATGCTCGCCGCGTGGGAGTAGGCGCGGATAAGACCGCCCACGCCCAAAAGCGTGCCGCCAAAGTAGCGGGTGGTCACCACCACGCAGTCGAAGACCCCCTTCTTGCGGATGGCCTCCAAGGTGGGAAGCCCCGAGGAGCCTTGAGGTTCGCCGTCGTCGGAGTAGCGGGCGGCCTGTTCGGTGGAGGTGCCCCCGCTGATGCGGTAGGCCCAGACGTTGTGGGTGGCGTCGGCGTAGGTCTTCTGCTTCTGCTTGATGAAGGCCATGGCCTCCTCCTCGGTCTCCACGTGGGCGGCGTGACCGATGAATACCGAACGCTTTTCCTCGAATTCGTCCTTCCCTACCCCTTCGAGGGTGGTGTAGAGGACGGGGGTCGGGGTGTCAAGGACTTCACTCATGAGACACCTCCTCGGAGGGTATTTTCCAGCGTGGATACTTCCTCCACGTCGGGCTGTAACCATGCGTCGTCCCCGATCAGCTCCATCAGCTTGGCCTTGACGAAGCCGTACCGCATGGCGCAGGGCGGGGGGATGAGCCCCTTATGGATCATGGTCTCAAACTCGCAGAAGGTGACCCATTTGCAGTCCACGGTCTCCCCCTCCTGCAGGGTGATGACGGTCTCCTCCCCAACCGTATCCAAACGGCAGAGGTAGCAGTCCATGAAGGCCGAGGGCTCGCGAAGGGTGTCCAGGAAGATCAGCTCCTCCTTGGGGCAGTTGATGCCCGTCTCCTCGGAAAGCTCCCGCCATGCCGAGGTGAGGCTGTCCTCTCCCGCCACGCCGGAGCCGCCCGTGAACTCCCAAAAGTTCGGGTACATCCCCTTTGTGGGGGCGCGGAGAGTCAAGAGAAGGCGATTCTCACTGTCCACAGTGAAAACGGACACGACGGTATGGTACGTGTGGGGGGGCATGGGGTATTGGCGGCCGCGGGGGTGGGTGCGGTTTAGCGGGTTACGGTCTTTATCCAGCAAGTCCCAAAGTTCCATGGGCTCATGTACCTCCAATGATAGACTGTTTACCAAGTATCCTCTTCCTCGCCCTCAAGGCGTACGGTCTTGGCATTCGGATCGTATTTCTTCATCAGGCCGTAGACACGGTCATCCACGGTGGCCACCACGGTGACGGCCTCGTAGCCGTAGTCCACCGACTCCACGGCGGCCTGCTCGGAATACAGGCGGGACAGGGCGCCCTGCTCGGCGTTGGGAATGACGAAGGTCACGCGGCGCTTACCCACCCGCACCATATCCTGAATGGCCATGGCCAGCTGGTCAAGCCCCTGCCCCGTCCGAGCCGAAATATACACGGCGGAGCGCTGGCTGTCATTTTGTGCGTCGAAGGACAGCCCCTTCTTGGCCACCACGGCCATGAGGCTAACGGTGTCGCAGGATTCGCGGTCGCACTTGTTGAACACGTAGAGTGTGGGCTTCCCGCCCGCGCCGAGATCTTGGAGCAGCTGCTCGGTGACCTCCAGCTGGTTCGCGCACTCGGGGTCGGAGGCATCCAACAGAAGCAGAATAATGTCAGCATAGGCCGCCTCCTCCAGAGTAGAGCGGAAGGCGGACACAAGGTGGTGGGGGAGCTTGCGGATAAAGCCGACCGTGTCGGTCAGCAGGATAGTCTCGCCGCCGGGGAGGGTGAATTTCCGCGTGGTGGGGTCGAGGGTGGCGAAGAGCTTGTCCTCTGCCAGAATACCCGCACCCGTCAGGGCGTTGAGCAGGGTGGACTTGCCCGCGTTGGTGTAGCCCACGATGGCCACACGGGGCAGTCCTGAGCGGTCGCGGGAGGCGCGCATGGTGCGGCGGTTCTTCTCCACCACCTCCAGCTCGGCTCTGAGGGCATCGATGCGGCGCTTCATGTGACGGCGGTCGCTTTCCAACTTGGACTCGCCGGGACCCCTTGTGCCGATACCACCGCCCAGACGGGACATTTCGGTACCGTGACCCGTCAGGCGGGGAGCGGTATACTGAAGCTGTGCCAGCTCCACCTGCAGCTTACCCTCGGAGGTGACAGCGTGGAGGGCGAAGATGTCCAGAATGAGCATGGAGCGGTCGATGACGCGAAGCTCCATTTTACTGTCGCCGCCGCGGATGTCATCCTCCAGGTTGCGGATCTGGACGGGAGTCAGGTCGCAGTCGAAGACCACAAGACCAATTTCGTTGTTTCGGCAAAGCTCAGCCAGCTCCTGCACCTTACCCGAGCCAATGAGGGTACGGGGGTCGGGAGTGGATTTATTCTGCACCACGCGGGCAAAAACCTCGCCGCCGGCGGTGTCCAAAAGGCGCGCCAGCTCGTCGAGGCTGACTTCCACTTCATCAGCCGTATCGCCTTGCATAACGACGCCCACGAGAATGGCTCGAATCGGCGAGGCGGCATCGCTTGCGATGCGCTCCTCGCGGGTCATAAAGATGTTTTTATTTTCGGACATAGTTTATATACTCCTTTCGGAAAGGGGAGATTATGAGCGATATACCCTGAGGGCGCGATATGCCTGACGGCACGCGATGCCCTACGGGCGTGATAAGCACCTGTGAGGCGCGTGAATAACAAAAGGACAGGCCGCCTTGTGGCACACCTGTCCTTTTATGGGTTGACAATCTACGCTACTCCTGCGAAATAGTAACCTATCCCGCAAGGTGCCAAGAAGAATTACTTTCTGACAGCAGCCAGTCTCTTCTTGAACTTGTCCACGCGACCGCCTGCATCGACAAACTTCTGCTTGCCGGTGTAGAAGGGGTGGCACTTGGAGCAGATTTCAACACGCATCTCGCTACCCTTGGTAGAACGAGAGACGACAGTCTCGCCGCAAGCGCACTTGATAACGCACTCAACGTACTCGGGATGGATTCCGTTCTTCATTTTCATTTACCTCTCACTTGGAATTTCCCCATATGCTTGGACATGGGGTACAAAAGCTTATATATTATAGCATACTTTCCTTTGAATTGCAAGGGGTTTTTGAAATTTTTGCTTGGAAATTTTCACAAAAATCCTATGTCTTTGTGTCGTCGGTGTGGTTATGTGGATAAACGGGGCGAATGACCATGCAAAATCGGGTTTATCGCTGAGCTTCGCTCAGCGATAAACCGCAATGTAAGTATTGATCAAGTTTTCCTTGACATTTCGGGGGGCGCGTGCTATAATGGAGACAACGAAAAGCAACCAACGGAGGATTGATCCCATGACCCAACAGCCGACTCCCGTGCGCGCCTCGGATAAGCTTGTTCCCCTCGGTGTTCTGGGGGCGTTTCTCTTCGCTCTGGTGGGCGGCGTGGTGTACTACGTACTGTGGAGCCTGAACATCATTGCGGCGCTCAGCGGCATCATCTGCGTCATCTGTGCCATCAAGGGCTACGAGATCTTTGCGCGGGGCAGCAGTAAGTCGGGCATCACGGCGGCGGTGGTCGTATCCGCCATCGTCATGATCCTGGCGTGGTACTACTGCTTCTGCACCGATATGCAGGCGTATTATCAAGCCCTCTACGAGGAAGAAAAGATCGCCAAAGCCTTCACCCTCGGAGAATGTCTCGTCTTGGGTGTATACGAGATTCCCGCCAATCTCGGGTACGTGGTGGATCTCATCCTCAGCCTGGCCATGGGCGGCGTAGGCTGTTGGGGATACGTCACCTACGCTCTCCGCCGTCAGGAGGCCATGGCAGAACGGCAGGCGGAGCAAAACCGCACCATGGAGCTGGCACGGATGCAAGCAGAACAGGCTCTGCAAGCGGAGCAGGCGCTGCAAGCGGAGCAGGCTACCGCACAGAACGAGCCCTCCGATAACGACACGTGATCGCATATATCCAAACATCCACCCGCGGCGCGGGTGGATGTTTTTTCATGCCGTCATACCGCGCGGCGCAGAATGCGCGGTGCGGTACGCGGCGCAGAATGCCGCGCAGAATGCGCGCTTCACGCGATCATATCCTCAAAGGAGACGTCGTACCCAAAGCTATTCCGCTCGGAGATGGGGCGCCAGTAGGTGTAGAGGAAGTAGTCCGTTTCCATGTCGCTGTAGTGGCCGTTGACCGCGACGTAGTAGGTTCCGGGCGCGAGAGTGGCGCGGGCGGCGTAAACGGTACCGTCCTCATAAGCGACCTCCTCCCAGATCAGCTCCACGGTGGTGTTGGCGGCGGGGATCAGCACGGGCAGGTAAAAGTCGGCGGTATCCGCGAAAAACGCCAGGCTGAAATCTTTCGATTCCTTCCCCGTGATCTCGAATACGTAGTAGTCGGGGTCGTCCTTTTTCACCGTCCCGCGGAAGGTCAGCCCCGAGGTTTCAACGGCATCAGCTACCTTCATGGTGTTGTTGTTCTCCATTTCCCGCCGTTCCTCCTCGAACCACTTGAGCCGATAGTACTCGGTGTCGTCAAAGAATTCGGTCACGGGGCTGTTATAGGTCATATCCAGGTGCGCCGCTTCCCCGATATAGGTGGCGGTATGAAGGGAATCCCCCTCTGCAACACCCCGCGTAACGATACCGATCACCTGCCCGCGTGCATTGAGAATGGGCGCACCGCTGTTACCGAGGGAAACCGAACTGGTATAGCGGAACTCCCGAATGTCGGCTTCACCGACCGCCGTTTCCAAGAGTTTGGATGCCACAACACCCGAAGAGAACACGCCGCTTCCTCCGCCGTGGGTACTACCCAAGGTGTATACCGTCTCACCGGGAGCAATACCCTCGGTTTCAAAGGTCAGGTAGGGCGTTTCGCGGGAAGTACCGATGCGGATCACGGCCAAGTCGCGGTGCTTATCAAAAGCAACCACATCGGTCACCTCGTATACCGCAGAGTCAGGCATGGTGACTTTGATGCGAGTCGCGCCGTCGATGACGTGGTAGGCCGTCATGATGAGACCCGTAGGATCCATGAAGAATCCCGAGCCTCTACACAAGGACACGTCGGCGCGGAAGGCTTCCACCGTCACGGTACAAGCCTCAGCCAGGGCATAGATCTCCTGAGAGGTCTGCATGGACAGGCGATCGTGCACCACACTCATCCACTCGGCCTCGGAGCCGGTATAGCCGTACTGTTCGCAATAGATCTCGTAGGCAGATTTGCCGGGAGCGCCGGGCTCGCCCCGGTCACCCTGCTCACCGCGAGGGCCTTGTTCGCCGGGGATCCCCTGGATGCCCTGTTCCCCTTGTGCGCCCGACTCGCCGGGCTCGCCGCGAAGTCCTTGCTCTCCGGGACGTCCCTGTTCTCCCGTAGAGCCCGCCGTATCCCGCGGGTTCAACGTCAGACCGCAAAATACCACAAACAGCGCCACGAGAGCCACCAGTGTACCGCACAGGACGGCCATTTTTCCAAAGCGTCCGCGGGGAGTAAATGCGGTGTCCGTGCCCGCCTGTTGGGGGATGACGCGGGGATAGTGAGTGGACGGCGCAGCGCTTTGAGCGGATACGACGTCCTTCTCTTCCGGGGTGTCGGTAGTCGATCGGGTGGAAGATTCGGCGCTGAATTCAACGGCTGTTTCGGTGGCCGTTCCGGCGGCCGTTTCAGCGGCCATTTCGGCGGCGTTCATTTCTTCTGCGCCCTTTTCCTGCTCCATGTTGATTTCTTCTTCGGGTTTCATGTTTTTTCCTCCTGTATGTTCAAATTCCAAGCGTCACGTTTTTTGTCCGTTCTCGCTTTTGTGAAACCATTATAACAGGATTATGACGAGAAAAACCCCGCTTTCTGTCATCGGGAAAGAAAAATTCATCGACAAAAGAAAGGCGGATCAGAGAAAGAGCGACTTACCCTCCCACCAAAAAACCAAATCCCCGGGCAACGGGCACTCATCGACAAATTGCGTATGACCGCTAAGCCACTCCTAAAGAAAACGGGTGTCTCAAACCAATCATTTGAGACACCCGCCAGAGATTACTTTGGCTGAATGGGCGTGCAGTTTTGCTCGCAGAAGCACTCATAGCACACATTCTTTTCGGTCTTTCCAAAAAAGTCTTCAAACTCAACAAACAGCACGTATGTTTTTTTCGTACCGCACACACCGCATTTGCCAACCGTGGCACCCTGCGCCTTCTGGGCATTGTTCCAAAGATCTGCCTTGGGCATGTCCGTGCTGAGCATCGCGGCGGCTGTCTCCCCTTGCTGATCCTGAGTCGAAGAGGATTTGGCTTCTTTCAAGGATTCAAAATCAGGAATGCCTTGAACCACCGACGTACCGTATTTCAATTCCTCAATCCGATCTGTGACATAGTGATACACAGCCTCCATCAATTCGTTGGTGATGCCGTTTTTTCCGTGTTCAAAGGTAAATGTACCTTCCGAGAACATGTTATCGCTTTTGTTGTTCATTTGCATAGAGGGGGTTTCAAACTGCAAATACCCAATCATACCGCCCGATTTTTTGAATTGAACGCCAACCACGTCAATCAGATACAGGGTTTTCTCTCCGTCCGTAAAGTTCCCCGTCAACAAGCTTCCGGCTGTCTTTTGGGTTATGATCACACATTTGGTATCATACAACCGCAATGTCCGACCGCGAACACCTTCCAATTCACAAATAAAGTTTGCCATATTATGCCTCCTAATTCTTTGTTCTGTATTTCATAAGCCGAAAAAGTCATCCGGCACAGAGTCATTCAACCCGGAAAACCCGTCCTTCCCGTCTGGCGGGCGCTTGAGGTTCTTCCCCATCGGTATAGCCCAGGATGCAGTTGCCGATGCCCTCGTAGTCACCGGTCAGCCCCAGAGATGCCAGCCATTCCTTCCACTCGGGCTGGTCGAAGGTCTCGCCCGCGCGGTGAATCCAGCAGCTTCCCACGCCCAGAGCGTGAGCCGCCAGCATGAGGTTGCCCATAACCAGAGCGCCGTCGTGGATATGGGTTCTTCTTCCCTTTTCGGCCAGCACCACCAGCACCACGGGCGCGCCGTAGAAGGGGTCGCGGTCAGCGCCCATAACGGCGGCGTTGTCGCGGGACAGGCGGTCGCGGGTGGCCTTGTCGGTGATGGCGATAATGACGGTATTCTGGGTGTTCATGCCGCTGGGGGCGTAGAGACCTGCCTCGATGATTTGGTCGATGGTCTCGCGGGGGAGCATATCGGGCTTGAAGGAGCGGATGGAGCGGCGGGTGAGGATGGTTTCGATGGTGGGGTTCATATGAATCTCCTCTCAAAATCAGATGTCTTGTACCATTATTATAACAGACTTTCCCGCATTTGTCAACCCATCCGGCAGATGCCGTGATTGAGAAACAGAGCCCTGCACAAACGTCGGAAGAACTTGACAAGAAGCCAATAATATGATATAATGAAACCCTGAGATCGTTTTGTTTTGTCAGCAAAGGATTCGTTCCCAAGACAAAACAATACGGCTATTTCAAATTCGAACCGGATCAGCGGGGTATACGGGATTCCGCCGGTCGGAAAGGCAGAAGTTCCATGAAGCAAAGATGGATTCGATTGTTCAGCATTATCATTTTGCTGACTACCATGCTCAGCATGATCCCCACCGCATCCGCCGCAGACGGCGAAAGAATTCAAGCGCACAAGGCGTACTATGCATATTTGAACGAAGAAATCGCAGGGCTGGGCGGGCCTGTTCGGGATGAAGATTACTACAACATGTTTACCGATAAAGTCCAACGCCCCGCCATTACGGAAAAAATACTCGCCGTATATCTTGTGGACGTAACCAATGATGGCATTGAAGAGCTGATCATCAAGCGTCTCGTGACCCATGAATCCTCCTATGTGCTCGACACCAGCCTTGCGGAATGGATCTGCATCTACTCGTATGTAAACGGTAGTCTCAAGCGAATCGGCCAGAACAGAAACTGGTGCAAATCCGTTGAGGGGAATAAGTGGACCTACTACGAGCCTGACGGATATATCGGCAATGTTATGAGCTCCACGAAAGTTCCCTCTTTTCCGGATGAATACATCACACTTTGCTGGGGAACAGACGGCAAGGTCTTCCTCTGCGACAAAGAGATCGTCAGAACAACCGAGGGTTATTTCTCCGTGTATAGCTTCAACGGCACCCACATGGAAAGGGAGATCCACTTTGAATGCTCCTGGATACCCGACTGGTCGTACGGTCCCATTCAATCCGAGTATGGTTCCCTCCTTCATAAGATCAATCAAGAAACCGTTGATGCCAAGGATTACGTATCCAAACTGGATTCCTATGTAGAAAAGGGCACCTATGAACTGCGCAACAACGACTACCATGAGGTACTGAACATTCTGAGCGCCACCATCCAAGGCCAGGACGTACCGTACGGTGATGCCAACCCCCACTGCCACATTCCGTCGGAATGGACGGTTGAGAACAATCAGCACTACCGCACCTGTCAGAGCGGATGCGATGTAAAGCTTGATTTTGGAGACTGTAGCGGCGGCACAACCACTTGTCACCAAAAAGCCATCTGTGATGTTTGTCAGCAGCCCTACGGCGAGTTCGCCGAGCATGTTCCGGCCAAGAAATATTCCACTGAAAACGGACAACACTTTTTCGCGTGTACCACCGAAGGATGTGCCCAGACCTTCGAGGTAGACGATTGCGTAGACAGTAACAAAGATCACGCATGTGATATCTGCAAGGCTGACATTGGCATTCATGAAGCCACAGAGGGCACGCACACCTGTAACTACTGTAACAAACGAGTTACACGCTGCACAGACAGCGATCCGGATCATATCTGCGACATCTGCGGGGGCAATGTCTATGCTCACGAAGCTGCCTACGGCAAGCACACATGCGCTCATTGCAGCAAGCCGGTTTCCGAATGTGCAGACACCGACAGGGATAGCAAATGCGATGTCTGCGGGAAAGATTACAAAGATACAACCTCAGCAGGCTGCAGCGGTGTGATTGGCGGCATGCTTGGAGGTATGTCCATCATCGAAATCATCCTGCTTGGGTTCGGCGCGGTTATTTTCGCAAAGAAAAAAAGATAACCTAGTGTCGGCTCTAGGTCGGGGCGGATTTCTTCGCTTTCTTAAATTGACAATTTATTATTGAACAGCAGTATAATTCTCCTTGTTTTGCAGATACTAACATCACAAATCTGCAAACAAGGAGATTTATATATATATGAAAGCTACCGGAATTGTTCGCCGCATTGACGACCTGGGCCGCGTTGTCATCCCCAAGGAAATCCGCCGCACCATGCGCATCCGTGAGGGTGACCCGCTGGAAATTTATACCGACCGTGAGGGAGAGGTCATCTTCAAAAAATACTCCCCCATCGGGGAATTGACTGCCTTCGCAGGGCAATACGCCGAGACCCTCCACAAAACCTGCGGTCTGGCCGTCGCCATCTGCGACCGCGACACCGTCATTGCCTGCGCGGGAATCCCTAAGCGGGAGTACGCTGACAAACCCCTCTCCGAGGCGCTGGAGCACATTATGGAAAATCGCTCCTTCTATGCCAACAACGGCGACTCGGAATACAAGAACATCATCCGCGACGGCGGCAGTCACGCGGTAAGCTGCGCCATGCCCATCCTCAGTGAGGGAGACATCGTGGGTTGCGTGGTGTCCGCCAAGGCCTTGGAGGGCGACAGCTCCGACCGCCTCGCCTTTGACATCGAGGCCAAGCTCATCCAAACCGCCGCCAACTTCCTCGGAAGACAGCTGGAGACGTAAGAAAGAAAAAAGCGCAGGGGAGAAACTTCTTGAAAGAAGTTTCTCCCCTGCACCCCTTTTCAAGAACTTTGAAAAAAGAGCCACCCGATGATCGGGTGGCTCCTTTGAGTTTTTTCTTGGAGCTATTCTCCAAGGATATGGAATTATTCTGCGGTCAGACCCGAGCGCTCGATACCCTGAACCAGGAAGTTCTGGCCAAAGCAGTAGAGGATCACCAGGGGTGCAATGATACAGAGACCGCAAGTATTACGGATCGCCGTATAGTACATATTCTGACCTGCATAGTCGGTCTTCAGGGAAGTGGGGATCTCTACGACGTCGGGCATCAGAACGATCTTATTCGTGGTGAAGAAGAGCTCTGTGTAGAAGTCGTCGGTCCACTGCCAGCAGAAGGCGAACAGGAACACGGTCACCATCATGGGGATGGACAGGGGGAGAATGATGGTGAAGAAGGTACGGAACACGCCGGAACCGTCGATGTACGCGGACTCCTCCAGTGCATCCGGCACGCCGGTGAAGAACTGACGGAGCATGAAGATGTACAGACCGTTCTTGAATGCAAGACCGGTAGCCGACATGATCAGGAGAGGCGCGTAGGTATTGGTCAGAGCCAGACCGTGATCGGGCAGATCAATGATCTGGATGCCGGCCAACAGTTCGTTGAAGCTCTCGGGCATGAAGCCGATGGAAGCGCCGCCACTCAGGAAGGACAGAATGCCCAGCACGTCGAAGTAGCGGAAGCCCATGAACATGGACAGCTGCAGAGTACCGTGGGGGATGATCATGGTCAGGATAACCAGCAGCATGACCAGTCCGTTACCCTTGAAGCGGAACTTAGCCAGACCGTAACCGATGAGGCAGCAGATGAAGGTCTGCAGGATGGCGCTCAGGAAGGAGATCAGGAAGGTATTACCGAAAGCCTCCCAGTAGTCCAGCTCAAAGAGCACGGCCTTGTAGATATCCAGGGTAAAGTTCTTGGGGATCAGACGGACAGTAACGTCCACGAAATCCTCGGGGGACATGAAGGAACCTGCGATCTTGGAGATGAAGGGGAACAGAACCACGTAGGAGATACCGACCAGCAGAACCAGGCGGAAGATCATCCACGCTACCTTTTGGAAGAAGTACAGGTTCAGGAATTTGGCCTTCATTCTCTCTTTCAGAGGCGTACGGTCAAACTCGACGCGAATCTTGTTCTTGGATTCTTTCGTGATTTTGGGTGTATTTTGCATATTCGTATCCATTTCTATACCTCCTTAATCACGTTTTTGGTAGAACACGAAGGCCGAGAAGATACCGACGGCTGCGGCCAGGATCAGCATAACGATCAGGAAGTACATCCACGCCATGGCAGAGGACAGAACCTGACCCTCGGAGCCCTGGTAGACCG
>JAZRIF010000230.1:0-3473 GCA_045645165.1 Eubacteriales bacterium | reverse complement strand
CGCACTCGTCAAAGGCCATGGCGATGGTGGAGGCGAGGTTGGACTGGATCTGCATACTCTCCTCGGGGCCCATGAAGATACGCTTGCCGTCGATATGAGAGGCGAACTTCACGCCCTCCTCGGTGATCTTACGGAGGGAGGACAGGGAGAAGACCTGGAATCCGCCGCTGTCGGTGAGAATGGGCTTGGGCCAGTTCATGAACTTGTGCAGGCCGCCCATGTCGTGGATGAGCTTGTCGCCGGGGCGGATGTGGAGGTGGTAGGTGTTGGAGAGCTCCACCTGACAGTCAACGTCATTGAGCAGCTCCATGGTGGATACGCCACCCTTGATGGCGGCGCAGGTGCCCACGTTCATGAAAACGGGGGTCTGAATGTCACCGTGAACGGTGTGGAGCACGCCTCTGCGGGCGCGTCCGTCGGTTGCGAGAATCGTAAACATCGGTTCCTCTTTCTTGGCTTGTCACAATGCAATGTGAGGCCGGTTAATGTATTAAGTCAGGGAACGCAGGAGAGCGTGCCTCCGGCGGCTCAAACCCTTTTTGGAAAAAGGGTTTGAGAATCCCAAAAACTTTCAAAAAAATTTTTACACAAGGTTATGAGATATCTATATCCCCAAAGATTGAGCAACAGATTCCCATAAATATTCCTCATCTTGGTCGATATTCATTTCGGCTTTCATTCTGTTCACGGTTTGTAAGCATTCCATGGCGTAATGTCGGCCGGTTTTCATGATATTCATGCAGGCTCTTGCCCACACATTTCCCTTTTCAATCAAGCCGCTTTCGTAAAACTCCTTGACTGCGCTTTCAATATCGTACTCTACGCCGACAAGCTGTGGTATCCATTCTGTTCCTGTATATTCAACAACAGCAAACTCCGCTTTTGTTCCACCTTGAACATTGATCCCTACCGAACCACCATTGACAATTCGTTTACCCTGTTGCTCATAAATAAATGATTTATGGGAGTGCGCACATAAGAGCAGATCTGTTTTCATAATGGAGGGTGTTTCCTCCCACTCGGATGAACCGGGCAAGAGCAAGCAACGATTGGTTTGAAGGGATCCATGACATATTTCAAAATCTTCTGCGTCATGGACGTGCACCGACATACTTTCGGGCATACGCTGAAACCAATCGATATCTTCCAAGGTCAGATGCTCATAGGTATAAAGCAACGAACCGTATCTTGAGCCGTATGCCCAATTATCGTTTGGATTCAGGTGATGTGAAATCATATAATCCTCACGGTTGCCTCGTACAAAATAAGTCTGATACTTCTTTTGAACACTTTTTAGCAGCTTGATCGTCTTTTCAGGATAGGGGCAGTCGGTGACATAGTCACCTAAAAACGCAATGGTTTTGATATTCAACTTTTCAATCTGTTCAAGACAGGCTTCAAGGGCAAAGTGGTTGCCGTGAATATCGCCAAGTGCGGCTATTTTCATGTTGTTGGCTCCTTTATCAATCACTTTACAAACCAACAGTAATCCAGAATGATATTGCCGTCATTATCGGGCGTAGTATACCGCGGACAGGTACAATTCTCAAAGCACCACTCCGCCCCGTCGGCATCCTGCCAGACGGTCATGCCCGCTTCCTCAATGGCGGGGCGGCACTGACCGCACAAGGCGTGGACTTCGCCCTCCTTGCCGTAGATCCAGCAGGTGCCGAGGCCTGCGGTAGCTGGGAAGTCCATAAAGTCAAAGCCATCGGGGACAGGAGTATCGGCGGGGGTGAACATACCCAACCAGTACTGCCACGGCTCGCCGTTCTTGTGGCGTTCCAGGCCGATATAGCCGCCGCCGTTTTCCCAAATGGCGGTGATCTTGTCCACGCCGCCCATGGCAGTCTCCACGGCGTCAAACCAGCCGTTCGCGAACCATTCGCCCCAATGGCCGCCGACCTCAAAGTAACGCTTGCCGATGAAGCGGAGGGCGGGGGTGGGGTCGCGGAAAATCTTTTGTATGGTAGGCATATTTATTCTCCTTCTGTCAAAAAATGAATATCCTGCGCAAACTCATTGATCTGCCAATCCAAATCCTCTTTCGCAAGTCTCTCTCCATCACGGAAAACCCCATCCACGGTAACATTCCTGACGGCATGCTCGCCGTCCAGACCCACAAACCAGACCGCGGGCTTGGGCACGTCGCCGTCGGTGAGAATCCGGATATTGCGGAAAGTAATATCGTGGATGCACCCATGCAGCCCGTCCTTGGCGAAGAGCCCCATGTGAAACATAGGAGCGGCCAGCAGGAAGGGATGGCGGACAGGAGTCGCGGGCACAAAGGGCGCGTTCATATCGTGCTGGTAGGTATCGGGGAGCTGGTGCTTGGTATATTCACAGCGGATATCCTCAAATGTCACGTCAAAGATCTCGGCGCGGTTGTGATGCTGGATGTCGCAGAAGACGGTGGAACCGTGGATGCAGTCGCAGTTGCGGAAAACGATATCGTGGTAGGCGGGGGCGTTGGTTTCCGCGCCGATCTCCAGATTCCGTCCCCAGTCGCACCACGTCACGCAGTTCTCCACGAGGATATGCTCCATGTCCCATTCGTCCCAGCCGCAGATGCCCTTGAGGACGATGCAATCGTCAAAGTCGCGGAGGAAGCAGTTGCGGATGGTCACATTGCGGCAGTTGAACAGGTCGATGCCGTCGGCGTTGTACCGCCACATACCAATGGTCTTGATGTTGTCGATGACCATTCCGTCGCAGCACGCGGGAATGAGAGCGAAGGTAGAAGCATCCCGCAGGGTCACGCCCTCCACGCGGATATGGTTGCAGCGGTAGAAGCGGAGAATGCCGTCCAGCACCCGAATGTCCGCCAGATACGAAAAGAATTCCTCCCGCTCCGTGGGGATCTTGCCGTAGTAGTTCAGGGGCAACAGGTTATCGCCGCTGACCCGCTTCTCGCGACTTCCGTCGATGGTACCGTAGCCGCAGACCGTGATATTCTCGGCGTCCACGGCGATGAAGGAGCCGTAGATCACGGCATCGCGGTCGATGATGACCGTAGTATCCGAGAACAGCTCCACGCGGCCGATCTTATGGACACCCGCGCCGTAGCGGAGAACCGTCTTCGCGCCCTCGGCGTAAGTCTCAAAATCCTTTACGGGATCAAAGAAAATATGCAAAGCCTCATGGAAGCCGTCGGCCTCTACGGTGTATGCCCCGGGGGTGGTCAGGGTCAGGGTGGCGGTGCTTCCCTCCACAGAGGCAGTAACGCCTTTGGCCAGGGGGCGCACCAGCACCTCGGCAGGAGCGTTTTCGTAGGTAACGGTAATCGTCACGGGCTCGTCGGCAGAAAAGCTCAGCACAGGAGCAAGCTCGGTCTGGTCGAGGGGTCTTTGATGCCCCGGCCAGGAGGTGTTGTAGGGCATGGCCGATACCCGCGATGCGGTGGTGACGGCGGGTAGGCCGTTGACCGTGACAGAAACACGGGTATAGAGGGATTCGCTTGCGGGGGGATTGGT
>JAZRIF010000229.1:0-43781 GCA_045645165.1 Eubacteriales bacterium | reverse complement strand
TACCTCCTTAATCACGTTTTTGGTAGAACACGAAGGCCGAGAAGATACCGACGGCTGCGGCCAGGATCAGCATAACGATCAGGAAGTACATCCACGCCATGGCAGAGGACAGAACCTGACCCTCGGAGCCCTGGTAGACCGAATTGATGTAGTTCATAACCGAGTTGGAATTACTGGTAAAGGAGTCGATGATGGTGTAGACACCGTTAACCAGGATCATGGGGCTGATCATGGGGAAGGTAATCTTCCAGAAGGTCTCCCAAGAGGTACAACCGTCGATACGGCAAGCCTCGTAGATGGCACGAGAGATGGACTGCAGACCGGCCAGGAAGATCAGCATCTGGACACCGGAACGATTCACGATGTCGTAGATCTCGTTGATCATCTTAGCAACGATGTCCACCAGCTCTTTACCGACCTTCATGGAAGAGAACAACCGTTCAATATCCATGACGGAGACGATCTCACTCGCTGCGCTGGAGTTTGATCCGTCGATGCTCTCGTTACCCTCCATCATGGTACCCAGGATGTTACCAGCCTCGATGCCTTCCATCAGACCGGTAGACAGGATAACGGGAATGAAGAAGATGGCGCGGAACACGGCACGGCCTGCCATTTTCTGGTTCAGCAGGACGGCCATGAACAGGGAGAAAATCAGAATTGCGGGGATGTCGAAGAGCAACTCCGTCAGACCCGTAACAAGGGTCTGAACGAAGTCGGGGTCCTCGAACAATGCATCACTATAGTTCTCAAGACCAACAAACTCCAACGTGAAACCGCCACCGGTCACGATATGGAGGCTGTGGAAACTCATCCAAATGGAATTCCACATGATAGGCAGGTACACAAGAACGAAGCCGATGACGAAGGGCAGAACGAATACCCAGCCGGCGCGTGCCTTTTTCTTGTCCAAGGAAGCAACCTTGCGCTTCTTGGTCTTGGGCGCGCTGACCGCCTGCAGATTCTTCGCTTCAGTGGTCATAGAATTGTTACCTCTCTTTCTTTCGTGATCCGCTTAGTGCATCACGATCACATAACCATATGCGGGGATGGTGTATGTGACGTCCTCGTACTCGACGCTCACCGAGAAGTTGTTATAGTTCAGGATGAAGGTCTTGTATGCGGAATAACTGCCGTCAGCGTTCTTATCACCGTAGGTAACAGAGACGATACGACCGTCATCGGACAAGTAGCGGGAAGCCTCTTCCTCTTCCTCTCCACCGTCGAGCGGGCCCTTAGGCTTACCGATAATCGCATCGATATCCTCTGCGGTCATATCGGTCTTGGCGGTGACAAAGTAGTACATGAGTTCCTTAAGGTCGGAAGCAGCCGCATAGAGGGAGCTACCGTAGATCTCAGATACATGGAAGGTAGGCAGAGCATCTGCATTCAGGCGATCCAGTACAGCAATGTAGTATGCATGCTCTACGTATGCTCTGACCTCGGGAACCAGCGTTGTGCGCTCGCTCTCCTCAGCAAACAGAGCCTTGATCAGGGCATCCACCAGCTCGTTGGCGATGGCGTCCATCTCTTCGTCCGTCTTGAAGGAAGACAGAGCGTAGTTAGGCATTTCGCCTCTCTTAGCGTTAGCTCTTGCATCAGCCAGCATCAGAGGAATACGATCCTTCAGATCGTTATCCAGGATCTTCAGTGCGTTATTAACCTTGGTGCTGGAGCCCTGAATGGAGACAGAAGGAGCATCACTCAGGCTGTAGCCCTCAAAGCTATTGAGCAGCAGGTAGCAGTAGTAAGCCAGTACGTCATCCTCGATGGAATTCTTGCCTTCAGCGACATGCGTGATCTTATCGGCAACAGCAGCTGCGAAATCGTTCACGGAGCTCTCGGCATTGGCGAAGGAATTCATGATGGCATCATGGAGATCGTACTTATCGAAGCCATCGGGCAGAGAAGCCAGGATCTCCTCGTTCTTCTTGAGAACCTCAGCACGAACGGTTGCATCCATCTGAGCCATCTGGGCATCGTAGTAGTAGTTATCGGTCTCTACATCGACCAGAGTCTTCAGATAGTAGTAGTAAACGTACTCAGCGGAGCGGCTGTGAGCATCGTAGTCATCATCCAGATCATAGTTGGCATGGAGAGCCTCGACCTCAGCGATCAGCTCAACAGCAGTCTCGAAGGTCAGAGCGGCAATTCTCTCGTCGGTAACCAGATTAGCAACCTCATCCTTCAGGCTGATATCCTTGCCCTCGGGATCGGGGTTGGGTCTCTTATAACTGCCAACGGTAGGAGCCTTATCCTTACCCAGCACAGCGATTGCAAATGCCTTCAGGTAAGCCTTCTCCAGCTCGCCACGAACGTCGCCGTAGGCGCCCTTCAGGGTATCGTTCATGCTATCCAGAGCGGCAGCCAGATCCTTGTCATCCAGCATATTCAGGATGTAGCTCTCGTACTTAGAGGCAGCCTTGATATCGCCGTAAGCGGCGTTACGCAGAGCGACCAGCATCTCGATGCTGCCATTGGTCTGAGAGGACACAGTCTGGATATAGAGCTTAGTATCCAAGCCGGGATTGATGGTATTGATAACCTCTCTGTAGTAGCGGCTCTCAATGTAAGCGCGGAGATCACTTCTCATGGTATCGGGAGTTGCATACTCGACAGCCTTATCGGCAGGAATAGCATTATCCTCGGTACGGGTATTGAGGCGGATGATCTCAACGGCATCGTCGATGAGCTTGGTCATCTGCTCCTCAGTGATCAGGGTGTAGAGGTCGTAGTTACCGTCGGTCACGGTACCGAGCACACCGGTCTTGGTATCAAACAGCAGAGCCTTGATAGCGTTGTCGATGTCACGGGTAACGGTATTGATGTTGGCGGTGTTGGGCACCAGACGACCGCTGTCGTTCAGACGGGTGGTAACGAAGTTCAGGCCGGCAATGACACTGTTATCGCTCAGACCGGTAACGGTAGCGTACAGCATGGTCACGATGTAATCGCGGATGTTATTCTCGATACCATTATCCATGTTCGCGATGATGGGATCGAACTGGTAGTTCTCGCCCAGCAGTTCCTTCAGGAAGAGAATCAGTCCGTCTACGGAGGTCTTATCGGCCTTCAGACCGTACTTAGCGATGAGCTCGTCGTCGGTCATATCACGGTTGGCATCCAGGTAACGGAGAAGATCCATCTCGGAGAGGAGCAGACCGTAATCCTCGGTAGCCAGCATCTTGTAGAGGTTCTCAGCCTTACCGACCACACCAATGCTGGCGTGATTTGCGGAGCCATAGGAAGAGAAGATCAAGGTGGAGATGTGGGTACGCAGGAAGGTATCGACCTCTGCCTTATCCACGGTCATATCGAACTTCACACCAAGCTGCTCAGCCATGAACTTTTCGGTGTTAGCAAGCTGAACGGTGATTTCTTCAATAATGGACTGAGGGCAACCCTCGGTGTTATTGATGAGGATAGAACCGTTCTTTGCATCCTCCAGGAGCTTGCTGAGGGTAGCGTATTCATTCTCAATGATCTGAATAGCGCGGCCCACGTTACGAATGTAGGTTCTGAGCTGACCCAGAGCCTGACGGTAGGTAGCCTCGGAGGTAGCCAGAGCATTCTCCAGAGCTGCCTTGCCCTCTGCATCGGATTCCTCATACTGAGCCATAGCAGCATCGTATGCGGACTTAGCCTCTACGTAGGAAGCGAAGCGACGCTCGAAGGAACGGTCACCGGTTACGTACATGTATGCAGCACCGGAGATACCGCTGTAGTAGGTGATGTAATCCTTAACGAACTTCTCGGCGGCGACTTCAACGCTGGCGATCTTGTCGCGAGCATCTGCAACGGACTCAGCCTTCTGCTTAGCCTCGTACTCAGCCTTATTATCCAGGAAGTCCTTAATGAATGCCAGAGTCTCGTCGGTGTCGCGATCCAACTCATCTACGTCGGGAACGCGCATACCGGACAGGAACTGGTGATCGGTGATGATCTTATCCTGGACATCCTTCATGGCATTGTTGAGCTCGTTGTAGATCTCAACGACGTCATCGAACCAGATGTCGTAACGGATGGAGTAGTACTTGGAGAGTTCCTCGTCATCCTTCAGAATCTGAGTGTTCTGGTAGGAGAGAGTGAAGTAGGGGGATGCGCCGTTCTCAATGGCCTTGAGCTTCGCGTAGTTGACGTCACCCTCCATGTTCAGAGGCGAGCCTGCGAAATTCATGTAGCCGTGGAGAACCACACCAATGAAGGGAACACTGTAGCTGGCCTTGATATAGCGGCTGGAGTCCAGAGCGGCACCCAGGATATGATCGACGTACTTCCAGGTGTATGCGTTACCGCCGTCCACCATGACCTCGAAGTTATCCTGCTTAGCACCGGAAATGTACTCGAGAGCCTTATTGACAAAGCTCTTAGAGTCCTCACGGTTGTAAGGCTCATCCTCATCAAAGTCAGAGTTCAGAGCGTTACCGAGGGAGCCCACGGAAATGCCGTTCACATTATTGTAGCCCAGGTAGTTATCCATCAGCTTCTCATAGAAGTGATCGAAGTACGCGGGGGAAACGGCCAGTCTGAGGTAACCCGCGTATCTCTGCTGGGTAGCCATGTACTCACGCTTGTGGGCAACGCGGTCGGCGATGGTACGGACGCCGAGCTTTCTGGAGGAGAAGCCGTCGAACATCTGAGAATTGTTAGTCTCCGTCATCTGGTAAGAGAACTCGAACTCGGGGAACAGACCCAGCTCGCCGTCCTTCAGTCCAGCGGCGTAGTCAAAGAGATCCTGCATGGAGACATCTTCCTCCATACCCTTCTGAATAGCCTTTTCCCACTTCAGACGATAGGGCATGGTGCTGTAGACCAGACCACCGTTGGCGTAACCGGTCAGCTTGAAGTTGATATTGGTAGCGCCCTGAGCCTTCAGCTCTTCGTACATCGTAATCACGTCCTCAGCCGAAGTCAGAGGTCTCATAACCTCCACGGGGATGGACAGATACTTCTCGACAGTCTCGGCAGCACCGAAGGACTCGATGTACAGGGGGATATCCGCAGAAGCATCCACGGACAGCTGGTTCAGGATGCCCTTACCGGTCAGGTAATCGCGGTAAGCCTTAGCCATACCCAGCCAAGAAGCCTCATACCAGCTATCTGCAGGCAGCTTCTTCTCGGTGGCCTCATTCTCATCAGCCAGCATGACGTAGTGGATCTTGTAGTTACCAACGTACTTACGGTTGGAAACGACGGTCCACTCGCTGTTGGTACCGACGGAGATCGCATCGGCGATGTTGTAGGAGTCCTTAGGACGGGGGATGAAGTTCATCTGCACGGTGTCGTAAGGAGACAGAACACCGGCGTGGTAGGTAACGAGCTCGGTCAGCGCGTCGCCTTCCTCAACGATCGCAACGTAGCCACGATCAACAGTGACCTTCTCGGCCTCGGAGTTGTTCACGAGGTTACCGAACTTCTTGAGAACGGGAGAAGCGGACAGACCCTCCTCCTGAGCCTTGATCACGCCGTCATAAATGACGCCGCTGAGGCGGGTAGTGACGTACTCACCGGTGGACTCGTCCAGGGCGGTACAATCGTAGTAATCGGTATTCTCAACGACACCGAAAACAGGGTAACGAACGGTCTGCTGATAGGTACCGCTGATCTTGTGGTACGCATAGTCCTGACCGTAGACCTTGGAGGCAACGGTGTAGGTGTTCTGATCAGCCAGATCCTCGAAGGCGAACAGCGCGCCGGAACCGTCAGGGTAGAAGGTATAGCCGTTGTACGCGTTGTTACCGGCGCCCATGTAGGGCAGGACGCTCACGTTGGTGAGCTGGAACTTAGACTCGTTGAAGCGGATACCGTTGGCAGGCAGACGGACGGTAAAGCCATCCTCGCTCAGGGTATACTCCAGAGCCATCTTAAAGACGGGAGGGTTCTCCTCGTCGCCCGTGTACTCGGTGAGCTGATGGTCATAGTCCATCTCTTCGTAGGAGTAATTGGGGCAGGCGGTCTTGATAACTTCCTCGATCTTCTCGATCTCGGTGGTGGTAGCAGCCTTATCCAGGATGTAGATGTCCATCTTTTCTACGATGGGGAATGCATCCAGCAGGTCCTGCTTCAGACGGTCAGAAGAGCAGTCGTCCAGAGACTTGTATACGAAGTAGGACATCTGCTTACAGAGGTAGAAGGAAGCGGATGCGAGAGGATGGTTCTTCTCGTAACGGAACTTCTGAGCATCCTCATAGGATACACCGTAGTACTCCTCCATGGGAGCCTGAATGAGCTCCTCAAAACGGGACTTCTCGATCATACGAGGAACCAGACGTCTGGCTTCCTCACGACCGATGGTGTACTCAACACGGATACCGTTCTTGATGTTCTTGACCTTGATCTGGTCGCGCATAGCGGCGTATTCAAAGCTGGAGTACACACGCTCACGTCCGTTCTCATCGAACTTAACGATGATCTGAGACATGATTTCATTCTTTACGCTATCGGAAGCGGTAGCCGCACCGACATCGTAGGGATTGGTGAAGAGGATCTGGCCGGTGGTCAGGTCCTTAACGGCAACTTCACCCGAAGACTCCAACGCATAGATGGAGTAGTTGCCTTTGGTGGTCATCAGCTTCATGGTCGCCAGTTTCTCTTCGGGAGATCCATAGATCTCGGTGAAGAGGTAATCCACGGAAGTGGTTTCCTCCTCAGCTGCCGAAGAGGAGTCACCGGCGGGATCTTCTGCCGCTACGGGAATGACAGCCAGGCTTGTCATAACACCGCACAGCATCAGAACGGCCAAGAAGAATGACATGAGTTTTTTGAAATTCATCATTCGTAATCTCCTATTTGCGTTATAGTCTGTACTGGATCTCAGTTACGATGTTGGTGATCAGACTGACAATCTTTCCGATAAGCGTAGTGAACAGGACGGCAAGGAACATGATGAAGACCATGCCGACGACAGTACCGAGAACCGTGACCACGTTCTTACCCATGGAGTAGTCATGGGTGACCATGGTACCGAAGAAGATCAGGAGACCCAGCCAGATGAAGGCGAAGCTGCTGATAAAGCCGATGATATCGGTCTCGGTGGAAATGCAGAAGTTGGAATAAATGGTAGTGGGAACGATCAGCATGGGAATGGGGAGCAGGGAGTAGCTGCAAGCAATGAAAATATCCTTGAAGCTGCCTTCACCCTCAAACAGAGTGGTCAGACACCAGTTAGCCAGAACGAACAGGAACAGGGGAACCAGAACACCCAGAACCTGAGCCCAGATGCTAGCCAGGCTCGACATAGGATCCAGCAGGTAGCCCTGACCGATGGCCTGATAGTAGAAGGTAGCGATGGCCAGCACGATGAAGAAGATGGCGCCGCGAACGGAACCGCGCTTTTCGTGCTTCAGATCCCAGAAGCCGTCGAAGGGATGGAAGATCAGGTGGAAGCCAAAGGCGATTTCCTGACCAAAGGTTCTCTTCTTACCGGAAACAGCCACCTTGCGGTTGATCTTGCCCATCCACTTGAAGAAGACGACGACAAGAACGATCAGCGCAACGATGATCAGGATCAGAACCAGGAAGTAGGTGGACATCCACTCCTTACGGATCTCCTTATAGGAGTTGGACCAGTTATCGGTATCGTATGCTGCCTCGAAGTAGGACAGGGAGCTTGCGTAGTCCTTGTTACGGTACATAGCCTGACCGATACCGACGTACGCGGAGTCGAAGTTGGAGTTACGCTTCAGAACGTCGGTCCAGAGGTTAATCGCCAGATCGAAGTCCTGAGTTGCCTCTGCGGCGATAGCATCGATGAGGATCTCGCCATACTCGGTCTGCTGGAAGACGGTGATGTTGTCGTTGGTCTTATCCAGGATCAGCATATTGGCACCCTGGTAAGCGATTGCCTCGATGGAGCCCAGGTTACCCAGCATGGTGCCGTTATCACCGAAGGCGAACAGGAGGTTACCGTCGAAATCGTAGGTGTAGATACGGTTACGCTTTTCGTCGATGATGGACCAAGTGTCCTGAGGACCGACGGCAGCGTCGATGATGGTGGAAACACCGGTGATATCATCGGTGGAGCGGGTAGAAAAGTCTACCTCACCGGCGGGCATCCAGAAACCGTTACGTCTCATGATCTCGGTACCGTTTGCGTTCAGGAGCTTAACGGGGGTGTTGGTACCGGACTTATCCTTACCGGTAATGGCTCCCTGTACAGCGCCCTCCTCAATGGTAGAGGTGGTGACGTAAACCAGGTTCATGTTCTTGTTGATGGCGATGTTATTAAACTCGGTGGAGACCTTCTGTTCAGAAGCTGCACGCTGCTCTTCAGTCTGGAAGCGGCGCCAGATGATTTCCCAAGCGGACATCTGAACGGCCTGAGCACCGATAAATCCGGTGAACTCGCCATCGTCAGTCATGACGATGATACCCTGATAGGTGGTGGAAGATACGACGTAGAGACGGTTGTAAGCGTCCACGGCCATAGCCACAGGCTTATACACGGACTCCTCGTCGAAGAGGGAGGATTCGGGTTCCTCGATGATGCGCTGGAATTCACCATTCTCATCGAAGACGACGATACGGTTAGAACCGGTATCGCAGACCCAGATCAGCTTGCCGTACTTCTCGTTAGGCTCGGAGACGAACACGCCCTGGGGAGCTGCCAGGCTATCCGGCACGCCCTGGTCGTTGGAGAAGCTGGCAATGGCGAACTTGAACTTGTAGTACTGATCCAGCACTACGATACGGTTGTTACCGGTATCGGCGATGTAAACGTTACCGGCATCGTCGGTGATCATATCACCAGGGTTCTCGATGGGGAGCTCCAGACCCATGTCATCCGAGTTGACCGCTTTGATGGCGGTATAGGCATCGGGAGAATAGAGAGGCTTACCCTTGATGTCGTAGGTGTAGGTCTGGTAGGCGGAGCTTGCGCCGGCGGTAATGCCGAGGCAGCTCACGACCATCAGAAGAGCAAAGAAGGTACACAGAATCTTACTGAATTTCTTCATTATTATATATACCTCCTTACAATTAGTCTTTCATACCCGACGAACCCATCGTTTCGATGATGTTCGACTGGGAGATGATGAAGATGATGATGGGAACCAGCATCATAATAACCAGGGATGCAGCAGAAGCACCTGCACGCTTGATACCGCCGGCGAGGATCTGACCGATGGCGTAGTTGAAGGACTTGTACTGCTCGGAATAGATGTACATGGACGCGCCTGCGTTCCACAGACTCTGGAAGGAATAAATGATCAGGGTCAGCCAAGCGGGCTTAACCATGGGCATTGCGATGATCCAGAAGATCTTCAGCTCCTTCGCACCGTCCAGACGTGCCGACTCCAGAACCGAGTCGTTTACGTTGGTATCCATGAACTGCTTCATGAGGTACAGACCCAGGGAGGAAGCCCACGCAGGCACAATGATTGCCAGGTAGGAGTCCAGCCAACCGAGGGCAGACATCAGAATGAAGGAGGTGATAGCGGTAACGGTGGAGTTGAACATCAGAGACATCTGAACCGTCTGGAACATGAAGTTACGGCCGGGGAACTTGATCTTTGCCAGGGCGTACGCGGCCAGGGAGGCAAGGAACAGGTGGCCGAAGGTACCGGCAACGGCAACCAGAACGGTGTTGAAGATGTAACGGGAGAAGGGCACCCAGGAAATGTTCATCAGAGTGAACAGATCCTTATAGTTCTTGAGAGTAGGGGACATTACGTAGAACCGAGGAGGATACATCCACAGCTCATCCAAAGGCTTCAGAGACTGCATGATGGCATAGACCATAGGCAGGAACATGAATGCGCCCAGAATGACCAGGAGTACCGTAATACCGGCGTCGCCGGCCCGCGGGGCGGGCGGGCACGCCCTTTTGCTTTCTTGTTCTTAATTTAGCCATATCAAGTACCTATCTTCGAAAGTAGTCTCTTAACGAGCATGTTGGCGCCGATCATCATCAGGAAGAGAAGAACGGCGATAGCGGACGAATAACCGATCTCGTAACGCATTCCACCATAGTCATTCAAATGGTGCATGATGGTATGTGCGCAATAGTTGACCGAGGGGAAACCTGCCAGTGCATCTACGATACCACCGAAACCGAAGGCACCGGTGATGGACATGATTGCACCGAACATGAGCTGGGGCTTCATGGAAGGCAGGGTGATGTAGTAGAGCTCCTGCCAACGGTTCTTGATACCGTCAACAGCGCCTGCCTCAAAGAGGGCTCTGTCGATACCCTGCAAACCTGCGATGAACGCCAGGAAGGAGGTACCCAGAGAAGTCCAGAGGGAGACGACGATACACAGGGGCATGACATACTTTTCATCGCGGAACCAGTTGATAGGTGCATCGATGAGTCCCAGTTTCTCCAGGGTTGCGTTAGCCCAACCGTAGGAGTCAGAGGAGAACAGGGTCTGCCAGATCATGAAGACCTGACCGGAAATAGAGGGTGCGTAGAAGACCAGGGTAACCAGTGCGCGGATCTTGGGAGGCAGCTCATTGATGAACCATGCGACCAGGAAGGACATGATGTAGGAAGCAGGACCCACGATACACGCGAAGATGAACGTATTCTTAATGGCGATCAGGAAGATATCGTCATCGAAGAACAGGGTAACGTAGTTTTTCAGCCAGACGATGTTGGGGAACTCCAGCATGTTAAAGTCTGTAAAGCTGATAACAATGGACAGCACGACCGGCACAACGGTAAAGAGGGTGAACAGAATCATGTACGGCGCAACCATGAGGTAGGCGACCCAGTTCTGTCTGATCTCTTTGAGCTTCCATTGAGTCTTGGTAAGCTCACGCGAGGCGGCTTGCTTTGAAGCTTTTGTAGCCATTTACTCTCTCTCCTTATTTAGATTAAAATGAAGGGAAAAACCGAGGGGATCAAACACCGGAGCTGCGAATGGCATCCTCCAGGAAGTTGACCATGCACTTGAGCTGGGTTGCCAGCAGGTCAGTGTTCTTATAGACCTCGTAGGAGTAGCACTTACGGACCTTCTTCTTCTCGGCCTTGGTCAGGCTGGTATCGGTCATATCGTAACCCATGACAGCGGTTCTGTCAGCGAGGAACTTGGAGCCATCGGGATCCAGTTTCTCATACAGAGCCTGAACGGCCTGAGCGGCAACAGCCAGCTCGGCAGCGTCATCGCTACGGGTTGCCTTCTCGACCTGAAGCATCAGATCCTCGTACTCGGCCTTGAACTCAGCATTCTCGCGAACGAAGCCGACCAGAGCTTTGATCTGTTCCAAACGCTTGGTAAGCAGATCCTTGTAAACGACGCCATCCTCGGGATAGGTCTCCAGCTCGAACTCGGCGCGCTTACGCTCGATCTCTTTATTAATGGTAGGAATGTGGCTGAGCAGTGCGTCGGAGGGGTTAGCCTTATCGTTGTAGGCGCTCAGGAACGCGAAGTTGGTGTAACGGTCGATGATGTAAGCACCGGGGTAGTTAGGCACGGAACCAAGGTTGTTGAACTGGAGCTGAACCTGCTCGTACTCGGAGGTAGTCCAAGGCAGAGAGGACAGCGCGTTCTTGTTAGCCACGGCCTGCTTTGCGGAGGGACCCAGGATAGCAACCATCTCGTTGGAGAAGTTGACCTGGCAATCCTCGCCGGTGTACCACTTCATGAACTCCCAAGAGCTATCAGCCTTGTCGCAGCCCTTAACCATAACGGAAGCGGATACGCCGGAAATAGACACGTTGTTGACCGAGCCGTCAGCCAAGATTTCACCGGGCAGAGGCATGAACTCCCACTTACCGCTGATTTCGGTTGCGAAGACCTTCAGCTGGTTGTAAACGCCGGTGTAGTCACCGAGCAGGATGGGCATCTCACCGGTACGGAAGCGGTTTGCAGGATCGTACTGGTAGGGGAAGGAGTACACGGTAAACAGGTTACACATCTTTTCGAAGGAGCTCAGACCCAGCTTGGAGTCCAGATTGATGCGCATACCGTCATCGGCAAACAGGTCGCCGCCCTGCTGATACAGGAAGATCTTGTAGTCGGTGGACAGACCGATCTGCATGTTATTAGCCTGCAGGGTAGGAATGGTAGCCATCACGTCATCCCAAGTCTTGGGAACCTCGAGGCCGAGGTCTGCCAGAATATCGATACGGACGAACATCATGGGGAAGGACTGAGCCTCGGGCAGACCGTAATAATGCATCTGCTCGTCGCAATCCTCAATACCCAGGACGATCATAGCGGCTTCGTTGAAGTTGTTGGTTGTATACTCTTCGAAATCATCGAAGGTCTCGATGTTCAGCAGAGCAGAACGGATTGCGTAGTTAATTACGTCACCCTGACCCATGCCCAGGTAAACATCGGGGCCGGAGCCTGCCAGAATGGAAGGAAGCAGGGTACCGCCGGCGACCAGCTTCAGGTCGATAGCGATATTGGTGTTGGGCGTAAAGTCATTGTTAACGAGGTTACGAATAACCTGAGACTGGTCGCGGGCGGTTGCCAGCCAGACCTCGGTTGCACCCTCGTCGGTCTCCTCCAGAGCACCCATGCTGTTGTAATCACGGAAGAAGGACTGCCAGAAGCCCATGATCTCGTGCAGCAGAGTCTGGAAGAAGTTGGGGGTTGCCTTGGGCAGCTTAGACTCGGCAGGCTGGATCATGATGTAGTCCAGCTGGAGAGGCTGAGTCTGTGCATCGGACAGGAAGGTACCCAGCGTACCGATGTAGGACTTCAGGTTAGCCAGGTTCTTAGCTACCTCGTCATCATCGGTACCCATATCCTCCAGCAGACGGGCAACCTTTTCCAGGGTTGCGGCGTTGGAGGACTTCTCACCGGCGATTGCAGTGAGCTGATCAGCCAGGGTGAAGAGGTTACGGGACTGTCTGACCATGTCGACCATGGTATCGGGCATAACCTGGGAGAAACCGTAGTCACGGTAGCTATCAGGGGTGATACCGGTCAGCTTGATGATGTTCAGGTAGTCGTTGTTGATGGCATTCAGGATTGCCTCAACCTGACGGACAACGTCGCCCATCTTACCGAGAGTGACCTCGAAACGAATGGTGTAGACAACATCCTTTTCCAGGTACACATGGTAGGTAGCCAACTCGTCGTCATCATTGACCTTACCGTCGCCGTTTGTATCGGCCTTACCGTCGGACAGTTGGGTGACCTGCCACTCGGCGCTGTAGTCGTAAGCCAGCTTGAGAGCCTCCTCGAAGGGAGCGCCGTTGTAGTAACCGTCAGCGCCCTCTGCCAAGCCCTCGCTGTAGAGGTACATGGAACGGCAAGTAGACATACCGTCCAGCACGTCCTGACGGAAGCGGGACACGATGTCGTACATACCCGAGGAAGAGACCTTGAAGCGGTACTCCACCCATTGGCCTGCGGTAGCCCACTTCTCACCGCCGATGGTATTCAGCACCGAGCAGGTGGTATCCGTGGGAGAGTTGATGGCGCAAGAGCGGTCCTCAACGGGGTAGATGGTCTTGTTGGACATTACGTTCGCCAACTCAGCCTCGATCTTGATGGTATCCTGACCGGCAGGCTTATCGGCGTACTTCTCAGCGTATTCGGCGTAAGAAGCAGTCTTCTCAAGGGGGTACAGGGTGATTGCCTTGATAGACATGGGCTCATTCTGACCTTCGAGGGTGATCTTAGCTTCGCCCTTCTCCAGGACGAACTCGAAGTTGTCGGTGTAGTAGCCGCTGGAATCCTTCAAATAATAGGTCATCCAACGAGGCACGTCCGAAGTCGTGGGGCGGATCTCGTTATTGGTGATGTCGCGCTGGAAGAAGCGGACACCGTAATCCTCAGCGAATTCAACCATCGCTTCGGTCACGAAATCAGGGAAGGTGATGTAAGACTTGCCGTCCTTTTCAATCACTTCATAGCCCACCTCTTTGGCCTTAGAGACCAGATCAGCAGAGATCTCGAAATCCTCGTAATTGTTTACCCAACGCTTGGGAAGGGTAAGGAAGCGAGCCTCTGCGAAGGGCACCTTATCATTGATCTTCAGAATACGCTCAATGGAAGTGGAGCGCTCCTGGTCGGGGTAGTATTCGATCTTGATCGCATACTTAGCGGTCTCAGGGATGGTGACCGTCCAGGAAACCGAACCGTTCTGGGGAGTAAACAGGGCGTCAACGCCGTCCTTTTTCTCCTCCTTGAAGCCATCGTCCTCGGTTACATACGCATTGACGGGGACTTCAATCGCTTCTTTAGCGACGGGAACGTCGGCATATTTCTCGGAGTATTCCTCATACGAGATCGCATTCAGAAGCTCACGAAGTTCCTCCAACGTAACGTCGGTGATAGAGTCTTCGGAATTATCAAGTTCCGAAGCGGATGCGCACACGACTGCGCTGCCCATAAGCATGGTCAGACACAGCAGAAATGCCACGATCCGAGTGAATTTCTTTTCCCTCATTACACTTTTCCTCCTGTGTGGATTTTCGCTCGCGGCTCGGGAAAAACCGCGTGCAGGCGGGTATGATGCTGCCGTCAACATACCTTGATGCGGAAGTACCGCCCCTTACCTCTCCTGCGCGTCCGCCGGTATCGGCCTTCCCGGCAGTCGGGCAACCATCTAACGCACCGTGCAGAGGTGGGCACGGCCGTTTGACGGGCTCTTAGCCGAAAACAGCAAGACACATACTGAGGCAGGACAGGCAGAATTCAGTCAGTGCTCACGTCCGAAAACAGGAACTCCCCGTTCCCGTCACCCTTTTCGGGAGCGGGGAACCCCTGTTTCCAAAGCGATACGCACCGAGTCAAATCCGTGCGGAGCGGTTGCATAACACCCTAATTTGACCCGTTTATGATACCACAAAACCCCAAAAAAGTCAAGAGGGCGTTTCGTTTCGTACATATAAAAGGGACATCAAAATCGGCGTTTTCACGGCGTTTTCAAGCGTTCACGATTTGTTAATGATTCCTCCTTTGCCCCCTCTTCTCTCCTTCACGCGGTCAAGGGAACGCATGAGCGCCGAGCCTATTTGAACGAAAAGTAAAAAATGTTTGCCGTTTTCCCCGATTGTTACAAAAAGTTTAATTTTTGTTTCAAATTGTTTACACAAATGTGCGTTTTTATTTACCCATTTCACAAAGAAATCTCCCTCTTTTCGCACAATGAACACGCTATTGGCACAAGTTGTCACATGAACACTATGTGCATATTGCACAAATTTCGACCTCGATTTTCTACACCCTCGCGAATTGCACAAATTTTCAAAATCGCGCGTCGGATAGCTCCGTTCGGTTCTATTTTCTCGCGCATCACGATCAAATTCCGACTTTTTGCGCACGCCTCTTGCTTTTCACGATGAAATGTGCTATACTGTCCTCACCCACAAACAACAGCCGTGCTGAACCATAGAAAGGATCCGATTCCATGAAAACACGCACCTATCCCCGCGCCTCCATCACCGTCAAGGGCGAGAAAGCCCTCCGCGGCGGCCACCCTTGGGTGTATGCCGATGAGATCACTTCCCTCACCGCCTCCCCCGCCGACGGCGGCCTCGTGGACGTCTATTCCACCAAGGATAAATACCTCGGTACCGGCTTTTACAATAGCCATTCCAAGATCCGCATCCGCATTCTCTCCCGCAACGCCAACGACAGCTTTGATTCTCTGTTTTGGGAAAGACGCCTTCGCTACGCCGTAGCCTACCGCCGCACCGTCATGGGCGAGACCGATTTCAAGTGCTGCCGTCTTATCTTCGGAGAAGCCGACGGGTTCCCCGGCCTGACCGTGGACAGATTCGAAAACGTCCTTGTGGCGCAAGTGCTTTCCTTGGGCACAGAGCTTGTCCGAGACCCCCTGTTCTCCTCTCTTGTACGTATTTTGCGGGAGGAATTCGATGCCCCCATCCACACGCTGTATCTCCGCAACGACGTGGCCATTCGTGAGCTGGAGGGTATGGAGCAATACACAGGTTTTTACACCGCGGAAGGATTGGATCTGCGTTCCGAATCCGACGAAAGAGCTGTCTCTGCCGCCGAAAACCGTGATTTTGGCACGACGACCATCACGGAGAACGGCATTCGATACACTGTAGACTACATCAATGGGCAGAAAACCGGCTTTTTCCTGGATCAGAAGTACAACCGCCGCGCCATCCGACAGATCGCCGAGGGCAAGACCGTGCTGGATTGCTTCACCCACACAGGTTCCTTCGGTCTCAACGCCGCCGCAGGCGGGGCGAAAAAAGTGACCTCTGTGGACATTTCCGCCGATGCGCTGGCCATGGCGCAGAAAAACGCGGATGCCAACGGGCTTTCGGATATCATTGAATACGTGGAAGCGGACGTATTCGACCACCTCAAGGCGCTGTCCGAGGCAGGGCGCAAGGGTTGCCCTTATGACTTCATCATTCTGGATCCTCCCGCCTTCACCAAGAGCCGCGACACCCTCCGCAACGCCATTAAAGGCTACCGCGAGATCAACGCCGCCGCCATGCGGCTGTTGCCCAGAGGCGGGTATCTGGCCACCTGTTCCTGCTCTCATTTCATGACCGACACCTACTTCAAGCAGATGCTCCACAACGCCGCCGAGGACGCGGGAGTGTCCCTGCGGCAGATCGAGGCCCGCCAGCAAGGGCCGGATCATCCCATCCTTTGGAACGTGCCGGAAACCGATTATCTGGGTTTTTATATCTTCCAGATCGTGTAAAACGCCATTTTTTCTACTTTCTGTTTATTTCTAAACAAGCTGTTAAGCGCAAATCCCGACAAAATTCGGCATAAGGTTTCGGGAGCGCCGTTCATAAGCGCATTTCTGCGGTTTTTCCACGAAAAAATACAGATTTGGAAATCCATGTTGACAATCGCGCAATTTCGTGTTAGAATATACCCAAACAGCGCATCCCTTCCTATCTTATTTATAAGGAGTTTGATATGGACATTTTCATTGCCATTGTCCTGCTGGCCGTCGGTATCGGCCTCATCGTTAAGGGCGGCGATTTTTTCGTAGATGGCGCATCCTGGTTCGCCGAGGTGTCCGGCATTCCCAAGCTCATCGTAGGTGCTACGGTCGTCAGCTTTGCCACCACCCTTCCCGAGCTGTTGGTGTCGGCCTTTGCTGCCTTTGAAGCTCGCGCCACGGGGAATCTGGGGCTGGTGGATATGGCCATCGGCAACGCCGTCGGCAGCGTCACCGCCAATCTGGGTCTCATCTTCGCCATCGCCCTCATCGCTATGCCCACCGTCATCCGCCGCAAGGATTACCTCCTCAAGATGTTCCTCATGCTGGGTGCCTCCACCGCCGTGGTGGTGTTCTCTCTCCTGTTCGAGGGCATCAGCCTTATAAGCAGTATCATCCTGCTCGTTATCTTCGCCGTGGCTATGTTCGACAACATCCGTGAAGCCGTGGTCACGGTCAAGGCCGAGCGTGCGGCAGGCGCCGCAGGCAACGGGCGCGAAAAGCCCACGGGCAAGCAAATCGCCATCAACATCGCCAAGTTCGTCGTAGGCGCGGCAGGCATCGTCTTCGGTGCGGATCTGCTGGTAGACAACGCTTCGGCTCTGGCATCTCTGTGCGGCGTCTCCGATCGCGTCATTTCGGTCACCATCGTAGCCATCGGTACTTCCCTGCCCGAGCTGGTCACGACTCTGACCGCTATCGTCAAGAAGCAGGCCTCCCTGTCGGCCGGCAACATCATCGGCGCCAACATCATTGATCTCACCCTCATCCTCCCCGTCTGCGCCGTCATTTCGGGGGGCACCCTCCCTGTGGTGGGCACCGTGGGTATTCTGGACATGCCCGCCTGCCTGCTCATCGGCGCGGTGGCCTGCATCCCCACTCTCATCACCAAGAAGTTCGCCCGCTGGCAGGGCGTCCTGCTCCTGGGACTGTACGCCGTCTACATGGTGCTGACCGTGTTCTTCGGGGACGCGGTGCTGGCGCTGGTCAAGTAACCGAACTTCCAATGCAGAAATATCGTCAGAAGCCTTGCGCTTCTGACGATATTATGCTATAATAAAAAAACAAACGTGGAGGTAACCGCCGTGAAGCCTATCCGAGACATTCGCCTGTTCAAAGACCGCTCGTACCTCAAATTCCCCGACAGAAAGTATAACGCCATCCTTCACCGCATCGCCATGAAGCTTTGTGAGAACGGATATTCGTTGGGGGACTTCGATCATCTCTACCTCAGCTTCACCACCTCCGAGGTGGAGGGCGGCATGGGGCTTGCCAAGATCCCGCCCGACCCCTACCATCCGTGGTATCGCTATTACGACGTACAGGTCAGCGAAGACCTCTATAGCGAGCTGGAGCAGCCGCAAGCCTATGACGCCATCCTGTCCCTGATCGAAGCCGCCCTCATCCACATCTCCCCCGCGGACGAAGCCCTCGTCCGCCGCTCGGTAGCCGAGGCACTGGAGCAAGGGGAACAGATGCTCGTCCTGCGCAAGCAGAAGCAGACTACCACGAGACGGGCGGCGGTCTACCTACGTTGTCTGGACGACGGATACTACCTTCCTCTCCTGCGGGTTTACGACACGAAAGACAACCTGCTCTTCGAGGCCGATCTTCCCAAGACCTACGACCTCCTGATCCTCGGAGAGATCCAAGTCAGCGCCAAGCGGGTCACGGTCAAACCGCGCAAGAACGTCGTAGCCGAGATGCGGGAAATGAAGCCTATTTCCTTCGACTACTGAACCATCCCGAGCCGAGCGAGCCTTTCGCTCGGCTTTTTTGTATCTTCTCTCCAAAATCTCCCCAAACCCGCTTGACAATTCTATCAATCTTTGTTATAATACAATCACATTCACGAAAGGATCACTCCATGGGAGTGAGGTACTGAAAATGGGAAAGATCACATTTATGGGCGCGGGCAGCACCGTATTTGCCAAGAACGTCATCGGCGACTCCATGTGCTGTGAGGCGCTCCGCGATTTTGAGTTCGCTCTCTACGACATCGACGCCGAGAGACTGGAAGAGTCCTACATCATGGTCACGGCGCTCAACAAGAACATCAACAACAACCGCGCCAAGATCTCCAAGTATCTGGGCGTGCCCCAGCGCAAGGATGCCCTCCGCGGAGCTGATTTCGTGGTGGACGCCATTCAGGTGGGTCTGTACGATCCCTGCACCATCATTGACTTTGAGGTGCCCAAGAAGTACGGCCTCCGTCAGACCATCGCCGACACTCTCGGCATCGGTGGCATCTTCCGTTCCCTGCGTACCATCCCCGTTCTGCAGGACTTCGCCGACGATATGGCTCAGGTCTGCCCCAACGCCTGGTTCCTGAACTACACCAACCCCATGGCCACCCTGGCAGGCTACATGCAGAGATACACCCCCATCAACACCGTGGGTCTCTGCCACAGCGTACAGGTCTGCGCCGACTCCCTTCTGCACGGCGTGGGCATGACCGACGTCAAGCGCCCCCTGGAGCAGAAGATCGCGGGCATCAACCATATGGCATGGCTGCTGGAGCTGCAGGATGCCGACGGCAACGATCTGCTCCCCGAGGCGCATCGCCGCGCCATCGAGATTCTCGAGCAGTACCCCAAGGGCCACACCGATCTGGTTCGTTACGAGTACATCCGCCGTCTGGGCTACTACTGCACCGAGTCCTCGGAGCACAACGCCGAGTACAACAATCTCTTCATTAAATCTAAGTATCCCGAGCTCATCGACCGCTACAACATTCCGCTGGACGAGTACCCCCGCCGTTGTGTCAACCAGATCGCGAACTGGAAGAATGCCAAGGAGCACTATCTCGCCGGTGACATTTCTCACAGCCGCACCCACGAATACGCTTCCTATATTATGGAGTCCATGGTGACCAACACTCCCTACCGCATCGGCGGTAACGTCATCAACAAGGGTCTCATTGACAACCTCCCCGCCGAGGCCTGCGTCGAGGTTCCCTGTCTCGTGGACAACGCCGGTATTCAGCCCACCCACGTAGGCCGTCTGCCCCTCCAGTGCGCCGCCATGAACATGACCAACATCAACGTTCAGCTCCTCACCATCGAGGCCGCCGTGACCCGCAAGAAGGAGGCCGTCTATCAGGCTGCCATGCTGGATCCTCACACTTCCTCCGAGCTGTCCATCGACGATATTGTAGCCATGTGCGACGATCTGTTCGAGGCGCATAAGGATTGGCTGCCGGAATACCGTTAATTGAAGTTGCTTTTCCGGGAAAAGAGGTTTCTTAAAAGAAATCTCCCTTCACGCTATCTCTCAAAGTTACTACAATAGCCGTCAAGCATCCTCCGGTTGATATTTGGTTAATATTATTTACATACATAAACTTTTTAAACTTACCGAAAATATTGCCCAAATGGAGTTGACAATTTCAGTGCTCATTGATATAATATATGCAAAAAGCAGATACACATGGCTGATAACAGGAGGGATAGACCCATGGGCTGTTAAATTTCCTTTTCAATTATCTATAAGCGCAAAGCAATGATTGATAAGCGCGAAACAATGGTTAAAATAAAGAGAAAGGAAACAATCACATGAAAAAATATTCACAATTTTTATAATTGCTATTTTCATCTTCACAGCCACTATTCCGGTAACAGCTATCGATGACCACGAAGAATTGTCCCCCACGATTCGAACCAACCAACAATATGGTTTTCAATATAATGAATGTGTTGAAGAAGATGGACGTGTTACACGAAAGTATGAAAAAGCCATATCGACTCCCCAAAACCAATCTCGTGTAATTGCTGACACTGACACCGATTCCGATATCAACACAGTCCGTACCAAAGCTTTGCTTTCTGATTTAGGAATGGGAGAAGAATTCATTGAAGCTCTGTCAGCTGAGAGTCTGAGTATGTATTCCAATGCAGAAAGTATTACAACCACAGCAACATACATTCGTTCGGATGCCGAAGGTAATGTCACCATCATTGACGAGCAGACAGCATTAAGCAAAAGTTCCGACGGCAATTCCCGTGCAATCGTACTTCCCGATGATTTGGGTGAGGGCATGGGACCAGACCCAAAATATTCCAAATCATCCTCTACAGAGGATTTATATATTCTCTTCGTTGTTACATATAAGGGAAGCGGATTATATCATTATTCTGTTGACGCCGAGTGGCTCGATACTCCCATGTTTAGAGAAACAGATTGCATCGGAATGTGCGCACAAGATTGTGCCATAATCGAAAATTCACATTCTGGGTGGTTATCTTATAGACTCTCGAGAAGAAACAGCAATAATGTTGTGTTTCACTATGATGATGTAAAGGAAAATTTTGAAAGTCAAGACTTCCAAGATAGAGATCTTGCAACATGGAGCGGGTCAGGGGTAGTTTTTGATTTATACGATGATATTCCTCGTACGTTTGCATGTCCTATCACATATGAATATAGTAATTTTAAGATTCACTATGAGTTTTCTGGTCGCATTAGAAATGTCTCCGATGAAAAATATTTCAATGCACGTGCCTCATATGAACACACTACTGTCGAACTAGCCATAACACCCTCAGTTGTACTTTCTCAAGGTAATTTGGAAACATCTATTGGTTTTGATATCGTAAATAGTTCTATTCGAACCATTGTTAAATTAGATGATCCTATTCACTATGTACCATAATTAGGAGCCACCATGAAAAACAAATCAAAAATCATCCTTATATGCTTGGGTGTCGTCCTTTTGGTCATGGTCGCCGATCTCATTCAGGATTGGTTTTTTATCCGCGCCGTTTTGCAAGCCTACGGGGTGCCCGCTAAGTCACTGGATTTTGGGGAACTGTTCGTCAAGGTGCTCCCCGTCCTCCTCCCCATCCTGATCATCGGCACGGGTATTGCGGTTTTCATCCTGTGGAAATCAAGAAAGCAGTTTGAGGACAAAATCCACAGCTACCAATCCCGGGAGCAAAACAGTCACAACGAGGATACCAAGTAGGCTCTCCGCTCCAAGATTCGATCCCCCGCCTCGGCGGGGGATTTTCTGTCCTTTTGCCCAAAATAGTCTGTCCAATTTTGTGAATCCCTCCAAAATCGCTTTATCGTACTAAATTATTAAAGTTTTATCTTGACAAAGCCCCGCCTCTGTGCTATAATGTGGCACATATCGAAAAGCCTTTCGAGAAAAGTGCTTTTCAAATCATTCCGAAAAGAGGATACTATCATGAAAAAGATTCTTTCCGTCGCCCTCGCAGCCATGCTGCTGGTTCTGTCTCTGGTGGCCTGCACCCAGGCTCCCGCCGCTGGTCTGAACTACGGCAAGGAATGCCTGTCCGTGGCTACCCAGCTGGACGCCCTGAACGGTCTCGTAAAGGGTGATGCCGACATCGCCGTCATCGACTCGGTCATGGCGGGCTACTACATGAGCGGTGTGGACACCTTCAAGGACTACCAGGTTCTGGAGAACGTGGTTCTGGCCGAGGAAAAGTACGGTATCGCCGCCAAGAAGGGCAACGACGCCCTGATGAGCAAGGTCAACGAGGCTCTGATCGCTCTGGTTGACAAGGACTACAAGACTGTGGCCGACACCTACGGTCTGACCACCGAGCTGCTGGTCAAGGCTGACACCACCAATCCTTATGCTTCCGCTACCGACGGCTCTTGGGACAAGGTTGCCACCGCCAAGAAGGTCATCGTCGGCTACACTCTGTTCGCTCCCATCGCCTACAACGAGGGCGACGGCGCTGACGCCGTACTGAAGGGCTTTGATATCGATCTGGCCAAGGCTGTATTCGCCTACCTGAACACCACCTACTCCACCGAGGTTGCCGTTGAGTTCGTCATCATTGACTGGAACCAGAAGGAGGCCATGCTGGAGAACGGCACCATCGATCTGGTTTGGAACGGTATGACCATCACCCCCGAGCGCGAGGCTCAGATGTGCATCTCGGTCCCCTATCTCGCCAACAAGCAGGTCGCCGTCATCAAGAAGGCTGACGCCGAGAAGTACGCCGCCGCCGATGCTGCCGCCTTTGCCGACAAGGCCAAGGATGCCGTGATCATCGTCGAGAAGGGCTCCGCCGGCGAGGCTCTGGTTGCGCCCGTCGAGTAAAGAGAACGAGGAGAAGGGCAGGGCTCTGCCCTGCACCCGTCCAAGAACCTTTTTGAAAAAAGGTTCTTGGAAATCTCCCAAAACTTTCACATAGTTCTATCATACAAAAAGGAAACAATTATCCGTATGAATACGTGGTCCGTTTTATATGACCTGTGCATAGGCTTCGGCGTAACGCTGAAGCTTTTTGCGCTTACCCTGGTCATTTCCATTCCGCTGGGGCTTCTCTTCGCCGTCTTGTCCATGGCGAAATTCAAGCCCGTCAGCTACCTCATGAAGCTCATCATCTGGGTGGTGCGAGGCACGCCTCTGCTCCTGCAATGTGTGGTGGTGACCTTCATTCCCTCGGTTCTGCTGAAAATCCCCAACAAGGATTTCGCCGCCATGCTGGGCATTCAGACCATGGCCGACCTGCAATTCGTCTTCGTGCTGGTGGCCTTTGCCCTGAACTACGCCTGCTACTTCGCGGTGATCTACGAGGGCGGCATCAAGGCTATCCCCAAGGGGCAGTACGAGGCGGGGCAGGTGCTTGGCATGACCAAGACCCAGATCTTCTTCCGCGTGGTGTTGATGCAGATGGTGCGCCGCATCGTCTCCCCCATGAGCAACGAGGTCATCACCCTGGTCAAGGACACCGCCCTGGCGCGGGCCCTGTCGGTCATTGAGATCATCGCCATCGCCTACGAGAAGGTCAACAAGTACGCGGTGCTGACGCCTCTGCTCTACGCGGGACTGTTCTATCTGGCCTTCAGCGGTCTGCTCACCCTTCTGTTCCATCTGTTGGACAAGAAGCTGAGCTACTACACGGTATAAGGGGGGTACGATTATGGAACAAAACTTCTTATCCGTCAAGGGTATCCGCAAAAAATTCGGCCCCAACGAGGTGCTGAAGGGCATCGACCTCTCTCTGAACAAGGGCGACGTACTGGCCATCATCGGCTCCTCGGGCAGCGGTAAGACCACCCTGCTCCGCTGTCTCAACTTCCTCGAGACTCCCGACGAGGGCAGCATTTCGGTGGGCGGCGAGCTCCTGCTGGACGCCTCCGACAAGCATACCCTGTCCGACGCCCGAATCCGCCGCAACCGCCTGCATTTTGGATTGGTCTTCCAGTCCTTCAACCTGTTCCCTCAGTACACGGTTCTGCAGAATCTCATGCTGGCGCCCACGCTGGCGCTCAAGGATGAGATCAAGGCCATCCGCAAAGAGAAGGGCCGTCACGCCGCCCACGCCTACAAGGTAGAGCAGCACGCCGTCATCAAGGAGAAGGCTGAGGCGCTTCTTGCCCGCGTAGGGCTGGCCGAGAAGCGGAACACCTACCCCTGCCAGCTTTCAGGCGGTCAGCAGCAGCGCGTAGCCATCGCCCGCGCCCTGTGTATGTCCCCCGACATCCTCTGCTTCGACGAGCCCACCTCAGCCCTGGACCCCGAGCTGACGGGGGAGGTGCTGGCGGTCATCCGCGGTCTGAAATCCTCCGACAGCACCATGATCGTGGTAACCCACGAAATGGAGTTCGCCCGCAGCGTGGCCGATCGGGTCATCTTCATGGCCAACGGCGTGATTGAGGAAGAGGGCACGCCCGAGGAGGTCTTCGGAAATCCCAAGTCCGAGATCCTGCAAGGATTCTTGCACAAGTCTTTGGAAATGTAGTGGAATATTTTCTGCGGGGGAAGAACTTCTTGAAAGAAGTTCTTCCCCCGCGCCCCCTTTTCAAGAACTTTATAACAAATATGGATAAAAATATATTCACCATTGACAAACAACCCCAGCCGTGGTACAATGGTGGCGGAAGCGAACATAATGAACCCACCGCTTTCCGTTTGGTGAGCGGGGGTATTTTGAAAGGAGAGGCCATGCTGCGTATTGTCGAGCCGCGCTTGCGGATTCATGAGGTGCCCTTGGAGAATATTCAAATAGTAAATTCCTGTGTCACCGTTGAATTGGATGACGAAAGCGAAAACCGCTGGCGATTGCGTTTTGTTTTTGCCACTCTCCGCTTAACCACCATGGACTGTGCCGAGACAACCGCGATCATGGCCGAGATGGACGGGGACATATGCTACCCCGACGGTCGTGATCCCGACGCATGGGGCGGATGGGTTCGATTCCTTTTGGAGAAGACGGATTCCCCTCTTGTTTTGGAAACGAACGCAAATCTGCGGGAGTACGATCATGATGAAAGAAATCTTCACCATTATGTAATGGCCGTAGGGGACAATCTGTGGGAGATCGTTTCAGAGCCCGTGGAGATCATAAAAATTACCAAATCATAAAAAAACTCCCTTTCCGCCTTACGGAGAGGGAGTTTTTGCTATATACGCTTCAATGGAAAATGAGCCACCCCACCGCGAAGGAGAACAGGCAGGTGAGGGTGCCGAAAATGAACTCGCGGAAGGTATGCCGTTTCATAACGAGGGATGCCCAGAGGATAGCGCACCAGCAGGCGACGCCCACGATGATACCCCCAATGCCGAGGAAATAACCCGAGTAGACCGTAGGCCCCGAGACCGAGCAGGCGTGGCCGCTGATACGGACTTTACAGATTTTATTGCCTACCAGGATGATGATGACCGAGAAAAGGTAGCCTGCGTAGATGTGCATGAGACCCGTGCCCACGTGGGCAATCAATCCGTACACGAAAACAGCCACATAGCCTACAGTCGATAGATACATGGCCAAAGACCGTTGCCCTTCCCTCCCCTTTTTGCGGATGGCCGGGACAATGAAAGACACAGGATAGGCCAAAACAGGGAACACAGTCAGCCCCAGTATAGAGACCGCCATTTCAGTAATGTTGGCAAAAACATCATCGCGAAGGTTGAAGAGGAGAAACAGCAAGATTCCCACCATCACAGGAGGAACGCAGACAATACGGACAACATGGGCAATTTTCAGATACAGCGGTTTTTGAGACACGGAAAGCACCTTCTTCGCGGCAAATTTTCCGTTATTATACACCAGAAATGTGAAGCGTATGTGAATTATCTCACTTCAACACGAGTGGATTTCACCACGCAAACGGGGGCTTCGGGGCAGATCTCACCGCACAGCTCGGCCAAGCGGTCAAGGACGGGGGCCTCGGTGTGGTAGTGACCTGCCATGATCAGATTGATCTCCCCATAGGGCGCGTCGCAGAGCTGATGGTAGTGGAGCTCGCCCGTGATATAGGTATCGGCACCTGCGGCCACGGCGGCGTACACGTCGTCGTCTCCCGCGCCGCCCAGCACTGCCACACGGCGGACGGGCTTTCCACACCCCGCAAACACAAGGGCGGGGAGGTCAAGGGCGGTCTTGACGGTCTCAATGAACTCATCGGCGGTCAGCTCGGCGGGAAGATTCCCCACGCGGCCGATGGACTTACCCGCGGGGTTGGCGTTGTCTCCGAAGGGCTCTACGTCCGTGAGTCCCAGGCGGGCGGCGAGGGCGTCGTTGACGCCGCCGTCGGCGGCGTCCAGACGGGTATGGAAAGCCATGGCGGTGATGCCGTGCTTGATCATGCGGATAACCTTACGGGAGCCGGTATCGTGGCCGTCCACGGCTTTCAGCCCGAGGAAGAGCATGGGGTGGTGGGTCAGCAGGACGTTACAGCCCGACTGAATGGCGGCCTCCACGGCGTCCTCGGTGGGATCGAGGGAAACGAGGATGCCCGTCACGGGGGCGTCGAGGTCGGGGGCGCAGGAAATGCCGTCGTTGTCCCAGTCACAGGACAGGGAGCGGGGGAGTCTTTCCTCCAGCGCGGCGTAGAATTCACGGATGTTCATGGCAAACGTCTCCTTACAGTTCATTCCGCAGGGCCGTCAGGGACACGATGAGCAGATCCTGCTCGGGGGTTCTCTGTCCTGCGCGTCGGCGGGCGTCGCGGGCGGCGGTCTCGGTGCGGATGGTCTTGTCGATGAGGGTGGCGTAGAGGCCTTTCTGCTCGGAAGTGGAGCAGCGGAACTTGGCTTGTCCCACGGCCAGCTCGGCGGGAGTCAGGGCGGGAGGGGTGCTTCCCTCCTCGGCAGGCTCGGCGCAGATGGTCTGGTAGATGCGGTCGCCCTCGCGGGACAGGGTCTCCCCGATGATGGCGTAGCCCGCCGAGAGAAGGTACTCGCGGAGCTTCTCAGCGTGGGTCATGGGTTGGAGGATGAGGCGCTTGCCGACTTGTGCGACCCAGGGCGATGCTTCCAGAATGGCCGCGATGAGCTCGCCTCCCATGCCGAAGATGATGATATCGTCAGGGTTGTAGACGTCCAGCCCGCGGAGTCCGTCGGTCTGGATGGTGCGTATGTATTTCGTCAGTCTCGCCGCGGCGATGTGCTGGTCCGCCCGCTCCACGGGGCCTTTGTTGATGTCGGCGGCGATGGCGCAGAGGGTCTCGCCGTTGCCCGCGGTGACGGGAGTCAGCTTTCTCTGCTCGCAGAGGTAGATGGGCAGATAGGCGTGATCGGTGCCGATATCGGCCACAAGACGGCCGCCGCGGATATAGGGGACGGCGGTCAGGAGACGGGGAGTGAGTTTGATGGGCATATATAGTCGGTTCCTTTCGGAATAGTAAGAATAAGGAAAGAGGACAGCCACCGCAAAGGGTGACTGTCCCTGTGCTTACGCGTTCTCAGCGAGGAATGCGTTGATCTTCTCCACCAGCGCGTCGGCGTCGGTATCGTGGACGGCGCAAGCCTCCTCGATGGACTCACCGCGGGACATGGGGCAACCCAGGCAGTGCATGCCGATCTCCAGGAAGAAAACGGCGGTATCGGGAGCGGCGTCCAGAATGTCGCCGATGATGGTCTGTTTGGTAACCTTCTTCATGATGAAAACCTCCTTTGGATTATTTTCGCTACCATTATACTATGTTTTGCGGATTCTGTCAAGAGTATGCGGCAGGAAAAGTTTTGACACCCCGAAAAGAATCCTCCACTTGACAATCCTGTAACAATATGGTATACTGCAATATATTCGTTTCCCATATTGATTTAAGACAAGGAGAACACCATGAAGTTACGCACCGCCAGTTTCATTCTTACCGCTATACTTCTCCTGACCGCCATCCTGTCGGTCACGGTTATTCCCGCTTCCGCCGCAGATATCGTCATGGAGCCCCTCCACGGCGAACAATTTCAACCCGACGGCGTCACTTTCGGGCGGGTCAGCTTCATTGTTCCCGGCGGCACCCAAGGCCTGACCAAGGATGCTTGGGACGGAAACATCGACCACAACACCGATCTGATCCTCATCTCCTACGTCAAGGACGGCGTGACGTACGAAAATAAAACTCCTCGCGAGATCAAGGAGCATCTGGGCAACAAGGCTCTCATGCGTACCTGCTACACCTACGACGAGCGAGGCGACGGCACCATCCAGCTCAATCTGGTTTTCCATATGGACGACCACAACAAGCTCAAGCCATCGGATATTGTGGCTGTTACCGTCAAGAAGGGCTTTGTCTGGTGCGCAGGCTCTCCTTCGGGCATCACGGGGGAACTGAAGAATCTGACCCTCGACCGGGAGGTCTCCTTCGTCACCACGGGCAAAGCAGGCATCACGGGTGTCCAGACGGGCAACATGGGCAGTGAGGGTACTTCCATCCACGTCCGCTTTGACCGCAAGGATAGCGAATCCCTGAAGGCCATCTCCACCGTCAACCTCTGCCCCTCCGCCATCCCCGGCAAGACCCTGGGCGATCTTGTCACCATCGGCGGTGAGACCGTCACCGACCTGGTCAAGAAGGGAAACGTTGCCCGCTTCAATTTCTACGGCAACACCCTGGTTTTCCACGTGGACGACAACAACTTCCGCAACAAGATGCTCACCGAGCAGCTGGAGATCGTGATCCTTCCCGGCTTCCGCTGGATGAACTGGCATCAGGACGACTGGGGCAACTGGGCGGGCTCCAATAAGGATAAGTACACCCCCGTCAATAATTCGCTGGTCACTCAGCCCATCAGCTTCTACCTCAACGAAAAGGCCGAGGTCTGTGTCAAGACCGACGGTATTCTGGTGGAACCCGGCTACAAGGACACCTACTTTGTGGACGACCGCATCGACATGACCACCCTTCTTATCCGCATGGATCAGGGCGGCAAGCTGGGCGAGCCCATGCACATTCTGGAGAGCATGGTCAGCTACGACTTCTCCAAGGCCGGAACAGCTACCGTTACGGTGGATGTCAAGGGTATGACAGCCACCTACACCGTCACCGTGGTGGAGAATCCCGAGACCGAGCCTCCTACCGAGGAAACCACTGAGCCCGTGACCGAGCCCACTACGGAGCTCCTCACCGAAGTGCTTACCGAGGCTTCCACCGAAGCCCCCGCTCAAACGCTTCCCGAGACCCAAGCCCCCACCAACGGCGGGTGCGGCGCTTCTGTCATTTCACTGTCCTGCGCATGGCTTTTCCTGACCGTCGCCATCGCCCTGAAAAAGAAGGAGGACTGACATAATGAAATATCCGAGAATTCTGACTCTTTTGCTGGCTGTCCTCATGGCAGTCGCCCCTCTGGCCGCTTGTACGGACAGCGGTACCTCCACCGACACCACGGTTGACACAACCGAATCCTCCGCTGAAGCGATCACCAATCCCGCTCCCGAACAGCCTACAGAAGCCCCCACCGATGCTGAGACCGAGCCCGAAACCGCCCCTGCACCCACCGTGGAGCGTATTCCCGACGAGCGTGATCTGACCGCCGCCGAATATTCCATTCTCAACATTGCGGGCACCGATGACTTCGGCCGTGTCATCAACCCCGTAGACGGCAAGGTCAACGACGACCGCTACGTGGGTATGTTCTACTTCCTGACTTTGGGTCAGCACGCCAATCACACCGGCATTTACGACATCAACCTCATCACCTTTGACAGCACCTACCACAAGGCCTTCACCGATTACGACACCTTCATCACCCCCGTGGGATCTGCTCACTTCTGGGGCGAGCCCGTCTGGGGCTACTACAACAGCCTGGATCCCTGGGTCATGCGCAAGCAGATCGAGATGCTGACCATGGCCGGCGTAGATTTTCTGGTGCTGGACACCTCCAACAATGTTCTGTATGAGAACGTCACAAAGATCCTTTTCGAGCTCCTTCTGGAATATCAGAACAAGGGCTGGGACGTACCCAAGGTGGTCTACTACCTGGGCAAGCACGATCTGAACGCCGATATCAGCGTATTCAAGCAGGTTTACAACATTTTCTATTCCAAACAAGAATATAAGAGCCTGTGGTTCACCCCCAACAACCCCGAAAAGCCCATGATCATCGCGCCCGACAACGTCATCGCGGCCTTCAACAAGTCCTCGAACGAGCAGGAAAAGGCGTTTGCAAGCTTCTTTGATTTCCGCGTGACCCAGTGGCCCAACGAGGGCTATCTCCATGAGAATGGCGCGCCCTGGATAGATTTCACCTATCCTCAAACCTCCCAGCAGGGCTGGATCAGCCTGTCCACCGCCCAGCACGTCACGGTCAATATGACCGACATCCGCAATTCCCGCGGCCGCGGCTGGTATCCCACGAAGCAAGCCTCCGACGGCACGTGGCGAGGCAAGAATGACCATGAAAAGTGGCGTATGGATCTCAACTTCCAGGCACAGTGGGATACCGTCCTGAACATGACTCCCGAGCAACGTGCCGCCGACGCCCGCTTCGTCTTCCTGACGGGCTGGAACGAGTGGGTAGCCGAAAAGCTCCGCGCAGGAGATAAGAACTACTTCACCTGCGACACCTACTGCCCCGAGTATTCCCGCGATATCGAGCCCTCCCGCTCCAACGGCATGAAGGATTACGCTTACTTCATGACCATTATGAATATCCACAATGACAACTTTGCCCCTGCCGTTCATTACGAGTACCCCGTAGCCACCCCCGACATCACCAAGGATGATACCGCGGTGTGGAACACGTCCAAGGCCGTCTACCGCGACTTCACGGGTGAGTGCGCCGACCGTAACTTCAAGGCCATGGCAGGTGACATCGTCTACACCGACAAGACCGGCCGTAACGACATCGACACGGTCACCGTCCTGCGGGACAGCGAGTACCTCTACTTCCGCATCACCTGCGTGGATGCCATTACGGCTCACGAGGCAGGTGACAAGGGCTGGATGAACCTCTGGCTCAAGACCGCGGGCGCCGAGGGCGACCTTCTGGGCGGCTACGAATTCGTGGTCAACTATGAAGTCAGCGGCAACAAGAGTCAAATTCTCCGTTGCAAGTCCCTCGACAATATGGAGAGCGTAGGCGAGGCCGACGTCAATATCTACGGAAACGCCATGATCGTTCGCATTCCTCTGAATGCGCTGGGTCTGTCCGCGAACAACTATCAGGTTGAGTTCAAGGTCACCGACAACGTACAGAATATGATCGGCGATCCTCTGAATCTCTACTCCACCGGCGATGCCGCCCCCATCGGCTCCCTGAATTTCAGTTTCGGATACTGATTACAAAAAAACGCCTCCCCTGACCGATTGGTCGGGGGAGGCAGTTTTTGTATAGGGGAAAGATCACTCCTCCTTGAGGAAGACCGTCGCGCCTGCGGGCACGCCCTCGCTGTTGCAGAGGTTGATATCCACGCCGTAGACGTTGGTGGTGATGGCGTTATAGGCCAGACCCGTGATGGATGCGGAGGCCTCAATGGTGATCTGGTTGGGAGCGGTGATGGTGGCGGTCAGAGTCGCCTTGGTGTTGAGAGCGACGTTTTTACGGTACATGACAAAGCCCTTAACGGTATTTCCACCGTCGGTGGTCTTCAGACCCTCGCCCACGTTCTCGTAGGTCAGGATAGCCTTCTTACCGCCATCCAGAATCTCCATGCTCACGAGGATGGGGCCGTTGCCCTGCTCCACGGTCTTACCGGCCTCGCCGTTCAGAGCGGCGGCCAGGGTGGCGATGCGATCCGACTGCTCAAACTTGCAGTTGGGGTGGAGGTTATTGAAGAAGGTATCGTCGCTCCACAGGTCGGTGGAAACGATCTGGTGACTGTTGGGGAGGATGCGCTGGATCTCGCCCATGGCGGCGCGGATCAGACCCACGTCCATGTAGTGCCAATCGCCCACGTGGCCGGCAGGCTTCTGGTAAATGGTGGGGAACTCCACGTAGTACACGGGGAAGTCCTTGTTGATGAGGTTATGGGTACCTCTCATGTAGGTCATGAGGGCCGAGAAGTTCTCGGCGTAAACACGGGTATTGGCCTGAAGGAGATCACTCTCGCCCTGATACCAGATGATGCCCGCGATGGCGTAGCGCTCGAAGGGGAACATGTAGTGGTTGTACAGGAAGCGGCCCGCGTCGCCGTTGACGCCGGTGGTGACATAGTAGCCATTTTTTTTGTCGTAGTGGTCGGTACGCTTCTCGGTGGCCACCTCGTTGCACATGAACGCGCCCAGAGGACGGCCGTTGCCGTCGATTTCAATCACACCGATGGGCACCTTGCTGTCGGTGAGCTTCACGTAGTTATGGGCGAAGAGGTAACCGATGGCGGTAAAGCTGGCGATATCGTTGTAGCTGTCGGCACGCTGCCAGGTAGAACCGGACATGACCTCGGGGCAGACCTCCTCGGTACCCCACTTGGGGTAGCCCTGGGTCTGCATCTGGGAGTTGTAGTGGATGCGGATGGGGGCGTTGTAGTCCAGTACGTCCTTACCGCCCTTGTCGGGGGTGTTGACGTACAGGTGATGGTTATGCACGGTGTAAGCGCAGTTGGACTGACCCATGACCATGTACACGTCGCCTACCAGGACATCCTTGAACTCTACGGTCTTGGTATCCGTGTAGATCTTCATGGTATGACCCAGCTCGGCAGAGGCCTCCAGTCGGGCACCGAAGGTCAGCACCCACTCGCCGTTCTCAATGATGGCCTCGGCAAACATACCCTTGAACTCGCCCGAGACCTTCTTGCCGTTCTCAGACTCGTCCGCCCATCCCCAAACACGGAGATGCTCGCCGCGCTGAACGACCATGTCGGAGGCGAAGACGTTGGAAACGCGGAAGTCCGCGGCGTAGGGCGCATCCAGGGTCTCACCGATCATGACGTCCACGATAGGAGGCTCGGTTTCGGCGGGCTCGGTAGGTGCTTCGGTGGGAGCCTCGGTGGCTTCGGGGGTGGTGGGTACTTCGGTCTCGACGGTTGTATCGGCAGGGTCGGAGGCGGGGGTAGTCTCGCCCACGGTAGTGTCAGTAGTGTTTCCGTCGGTGCAGGCAGCAAGGGTCAGGCACAGAAGGAGAAGGACGGACAGCGCAAGCAGTCCAATGCGGGTGGTTTTCATAAGATGAACTCCTTTCGGGGGGTATTGAGTATAGTATAGCATGGACGGGAGAATTTTGCAAGCAGACATTTCGCCCAAAATCCGCCATCCCATTTTGTGCAACCTTCCAAACTTCCAAAAACCCACCCAAACCCATTGAAAATCCCTCAAAAATGAGGTAAAATGTTGGCATGAGCCCGCAAATGCGGGCAAATTCGGTACATAATAAAGGAGAACAACAATATGGCAGAGAAGAGAATCGTAAAGGTCGGTATCATCGGTTGCGGCGGCATAGCCAACGGCAAGCACATGCCCTCCCTGCACAAGCTTCCCAACGTAGAGATGGTCGCCTTCTGCGACATCATCGTGGAGCGCGCCGAGGCCGCCAAGGCCAAGTACGGCACCCCCGACGCCAAGGTCTATGAGAACTACAAGGATCTGCTGGCTGACGAGACCATCGAGGTGGTTCACGTCTGCACCCCCAACCGCTCCCACAGTTTCATTACGGTAGACGCCCTGGATTCCGGCAAGCACGTCATGTGCGAGAAGCCCATGGCCATCAACGTCGTCGAGGCCCAGAAGATGCTGGACGCCCAGAAGAGAAGCGGCAAGAAGCTGACCATCGGTTACCAGTCCCGTCAGGCTGCCGGCGCACAGTACCTCAAGAAGGAGGCCGAGGACGGCACTTTCGGTGACATCTACTACGCCAAGGCCACCGCGCTCCGCCGCAGAGCCGTTCCCACCTGGGGCGTATTCCTCAACGAGTACGAGCAGGGCGGCGGTCCTCTGATCGACATCGGTACCCACTCCCTCGACCTGACTCTCTGGCTCATGAACAACTACAAGCCCAAGTACTGCGTGGGCACCTCCTACCACAAGCTGAATAAGGACACCAACCAGGGCAACGCCTGGGGCAACTGGGATCCCGACAAGTTTACTGTGGAAGACTCTGCTTTCGGCTTCATCGTCATGGAGAACGGCGCCACCATCAACCTGGAGTCCGCCTGGGCCATCAATATGCTGGACATCCGCGAGGCAACCACCTGCATCTGCGGTACGCTGGCCGGCGCTGACCTCTACGACGGCGTGCGCATCAATGGCATCCGCAACAACAGCCAGTACATCCTCCGCCCCACCCTCAATCCTCAGGGCGCGGCCTTCTACGAGGGTGCGAACACCGGCGACCCCGCTTCTATGGAGGCAGCTCAGTGGATCAATGCCGTCATTACCGACACCGATCCCTGCGTTCTTCCCGAGCAGGCCTTCACCGTCACCCGCATTCTGGAGGGTATCTACGAGTCTGCCAAGACGGGCAAGCCTTACTACTTTGATTGATCTGACACCATAACGAAAGGATTATTACCACCATGAAACTGAGTGTTTTAGCCAACCTGTACGGCTCCAAGACCCTGGAGGAGACCCTCTCGATCCTGACGGGTCTGGGCATCCACACCGTGGAGCTGGGCGCGGGCGGTTACCCCGGCAAGGCGCATTGCAACCCCGCTGAGCTTCTGGCCGACGCCGCCAAGTACGACGAGTTCATCGCCACCCTGAAGAAGTACGACGTAGAGGTTTGCGCCCTGGCTTGCCACGGCAACGCCCTGCACCCCGACAAGGCCATCGCCGAGTCCTTCGACACCGACTTCCGTAACGCCGTTCTGCTGGCCGAGAAGATGGGCGTGGATACCGTCATCACCTTCTCGGGCTGCCCCGGCGACCACGAGGGTGCCAAGTACCCCAACTGGGTCACCTGCCCCTGGCCCGAGGATTTCCTCGCCATTCTGGACTGGCAGTGGAACGAGAAGGTCATTCCCTACTGGCAGGAGGCCGGTGCCTTCGCCCTGGCGCACAACGTACCTCACATCGCCTTCGAGATGCACCCCGGTTTCTGCGTCTACAACCCCGCCACCCTGCTCCGTCTCCGTGAGGCTGTCGGTCCCGTTATTGGTGCCAACTTCGATCCCTCTCACCTGGTCTGGCAGGGCATGGATCCCGTGGCCGCTATCCGCGAGCTGAAGGGCGCCATCTACCACGTCCACGCCAAGGACACCAAGATCGACAAGTACAACACCGCCGCCAACGGCGTGCTGGATACCAAGCACTACAGCGACGAGCTGAACCGCGCCTGGATCTTCCGCACCGTGGGCTACGGCAACGGCGAGACCTACTGGAGAGACATGATCTCCAACCTCCGCCTCTGCGGCTATGACAAGGTTCTGTCCATCGAGCATGAGGACAGTATTATGACCATCGACGAGGGTCTCTCGAAGGCCATCACCTTCCTCAAGGGGGTCTGCATCTTTGAGGAAAAGCCCACCACCATGAGTTGGGCGTAAATCTGACCCTTTCGGGGAGAGTTTTCCAAAACTCTCCCCTCTTTTTTCAAAAAATCCCCAAAATCTGTAAGATAGCCCCCCAAACGTCGGTAATGTAAGTAGAGGGGTCGCGCGCGAGGCTCCTTGAATCCATATGAAAGGAGGATGTATTATGGAAGACAGAGATATCATTGCCCTGTATTTTGCCCGAAACGAGGAGGCTATCAAGGAATCCTCGGACAAGTACGGCACTTATGTGAAGGGTATTTCCATGAGCATCCTGCAAAACGCTCTGGACGCCGAGGAGTGCGTCAACGACACCTGGCTCAAGGCCTGGAACAGCATCCCGCCCCAAGATCCCCCTTCCCTGAAGGTCTATCTGGGACGGCTGGTACGGCATCTGTCCATTGACCGCCTGCGAACCCTGACCCGCCTGAAGCGGAATCGGGAGCTGGAGGTGGCGCTGGACGAGCTGACCGAATGCTCTCCGCCCGATGAGGAGGACGTAACCGCTCTGACCGACGCTTTGAACGAATTTCTGGACGGGTTGAGCACCGTCGACCGCCGGCTCTTCGTGGGCCGCTACTGGCACCTCTACCCCGTCTCTGTACTGGCACAGGCCTACGGCCTCACCGCCACCAATACCTCGGTACGCCTGCACCGTATGCGGGAGAAGCTGAGGACACATCTGACAGAAAGGGGCTTCCACATATGAAACAGTCTACATCCATCCTGCGCGGGATGAACGGCATCCGCGCGAGCTATATTCTGGAAAGCGAGCTGCCCGACACGGCTACCGCGCCCACCATGGTACCACGCTCCACCGCCTGGGAAACCTGGCAGAGGGTCACCTCCAGCGGGTGGTTTGTCGCCGCCGTCTGCGCCATCGTGGCCTTTGGGACGCTGGCGGGGATCATCTGGGCGGGGCAGCAGGGCCCCGGGGTCGTGACACCGGCGGGATCACTGCCCGAGAGCACGGCGGGGGAGACGGAGGCTCCCACCGAGGGCGAAACCGAGCCTGCTATCGTATACACCGAAGGGCTGGAATTCGCCCCTGTTGACGGCGAAGAGGGAGTCTGCTACGTGGCGGGCATCGGCAAGGCCAAGGATAAGCGCATCCGCATTCCCGAGACCTCGCCGGAGGGGTTGACTGTCAAGCAAATCGGATATCAAGCCTTTGCATACAACATGAATATTACCGAGGTGATCCTCCCCGACACGGTGGAGATCATATCCGACTATGCATTCATTGGTTGTATGTCGCTGAAAAAGGTTACTGTGGGCGAAGGCTTGACAAACGTGAAGACCTACGCTTTCTACCAATGCACGAAGTTAAAGGATATCAATCTGACTACCGATCACGAGATCCAGACCTCGGCAATGTATGGAACTCCTTGGCTCGATGCCCATACCGATGAATTCGTCATCTACGGCGGCAACCTCATTGACTACAACGGAGCCGGCGGCAACGTGGTGGTGCCCAACGGTGTAAAACGCATCTACGGTCACGCCTTTGCAGACAAAACCAGCATTACCTCCGTTACGATTCCCGATTCCTGCGAATGGGTCGTAGGTGCCGTCTTTATGAATTGCTCTTCGTTGGAAAGCCTGTCCATTCCTTCGTCCGTTATTTCCTTTGGCGGCGAACGGCTCTTCGAGGGATGCACATCCCTGCATACGCTTGACCTCCCCGGCGTTTTGGAGATCGTTCCGTGGGCATTCCGAGACACGACATCCATCACAGAGGTACACATGCCCAATGTACAGATCATCGGCTTTGAAGCCTTCAAAAACTGCGCGGGATTGACTCGGTTTGAGACAGCAGCGCAGATCATTGCATACGGCTGCTTTGCCGATTGCGAAAAATTGCAAGAACTCGTTTTCCTTGATGGCGTTCAAAAGCTGGATGATGACTTCTTCAAAAACTGCACCGCTCTGGAGCGCATCGTCCTGCCCTCCACCGTCACCGAGATCGGTCACATTTCGGCCATTTCCTCGGAAGACCTCGTCATTGAGTACGTAGGCACCGCCGAGGACTTCGCCAAGATCCAAATGGACGAGCAGACCGCCGCGCTTCTGCTTCCTTACGTTCAGTTCAACACAGCAGACTGATTCCCATTTCACACTACAAAGGGGTAAAGACATGAAAAGAAATCTACTCATTTTCGGCACACTGACCGCCATGCTTTTGATCGTAGGACTGCTTACGTGGCCTTTACCCCGCCTTCTGGCAGAGGGTTTCATTTCATGGGCAGATACCGTTTTCGGTCATACCGCGCTGTTGAAGACCTTGGGCATTGCCGCCGCTATCGTCGTGGCATTCGCTCTTACTCTCATCTTCGTCATTCCGATACTGATCTATATTCTCAAAAAAATATATTTCTATGTGTCGGTGTTTTTCCTGTGCCTGTTCCACCGCTACCGCCTCCGCGTGACTCGCCCGCCCTTTGCCTCTCTAGGAGGAGCCTCCGACAAAAGCGACATAGAAATCGCCACCGACGAAGGTACCCTATGCCTCCATTTTATCGACATTGTTTTCCCCTTCCGACGCGCTTTGACGATTCCCAATTCACAGGAATACGTCATTACTCCAACGAGTAAAGGCCAGGTCATCCGCGAAGGTGGCGGCTCATCTCTCCCGCATATGCAGGGCGCGCGAACTCTCTTTTTCCGCGCTAAAAATCGTACGCTGGACAAAAACCGAGATCGCATTCATCCGCTCCCATCCATTGATCCAAGTAACAATGCAGTGATACACATCCTTATCCTGCAAACGATTCCTAACGAGAGCAGATACATAATGAACGGAGTCTCAGCCCCCCTGTCCTGCGGAGTCACAATCGGAGATCTCACGTTTATGACGGCAGGACAAATAAAACGGGGACTCAAAAAGCAGTTGCATACGTCTTTCTTTGATGAAATGGCTCACACTCAAAAATAAGCCGAGAAAATTTTGACTTTTTCAAAAAAACTTTTCAAAAACCTATTGACAAACGCCTCCGCATATGCTATAATATCTTGCGTTGCGGAGGCATAGCTCAGCTGGTTAGAGCGCATGCTTGACATGCATGAGGTCATTGGTTCGATTCCAACTGTCTCCACCAAAAATAAAACGGATTGCGTAAGCAGTCCGTTTTTGTTTTTGTGGGGAGTTTGGATGAGAACCAATGCGCAAGCTGCCCGTAAGTAAAAATTCTCCGCTCTGTAGCGACCGCAGGTCGCGGAGCGCAGCTTGTACCCCGAGCGGAGCGCTTCGAGCCGCGAGGGTCGGTTCAGATTCCAACTGTCTCCACCAAAAGAAAAACGGATTGCGTAAGCAGTCCGTTTTTGTTTATGATGCGAATAGTTTGGATGAGAGCCCATGTTCAAGTTGCCCGCAACCAAGAAAATCTGTTTTGTAGCGAGCAAAGCGAGTGGAGTGCAGCTTGTACCCCGAGCGGAGCGCGAAGCGCCGCGAGGGATGGTTCGATTCCGGGCGGTGCTTACACCGCGGGCTCCACCAAAAGCAACCAGAGTCGATTTATCGGCTCTGGTTTTTCTTTTTCATGAAATTTCCCATCTTCTCCCTTGACGGAGTGCCGGTTCTATGTTATAATGATTCCATATCCCAAATCCCCCCACACAAGGAGGTTTTCATGAAACAATCCACCCGCAAGACCCGCTTACTGCCCATCATCCTGGTACTGGCGACCCTGATGGCTCTGCTGTTCGCGGCCTGCACCACCAAAGGAGGCTCTGAAACCACGCCCGGAGACACCACGGTGGTCACTGATCCCGTCACCGGAGAGCCCGTGACCGTCCCCGACACGGAGGGCACGGCGAAGGACACCGAGGCGCTGACCGAAACGCCCACCGAGGCCCTCACCGAGGAGGTCACCACCGAGGATCCCGCCACCCGCGTCAACGAGCCCACCGACCCCGCTCACGTCACTTTCTTTGACTCCAAGCGGCCCAAGCTCAATTCCATTTTCAGCGGCGCGAACCAGTGCAAATTCGCTATTGAGATGGATTCGACCTACGGATCGGTTCTCAAGCTGACCACCACCAAGGGTGCCTCCGATCCCTTCGTGACCTTCAACTACGCAGGCTACATGAAGGGTCTGAAGCTGGACAGCGTCAGCGCCGACGAGTACAAGTACATCGTCATGACCATCCGCGCCGAGAACTGCAGCTCCGAGACCTTTGAGCTGTTCTACTTCTCGGGATCCGTTCAGGGACCCACCCCCGGTTACCAGACCACCGCCACCTTTGATGCCGGCAACGACGGCTGGCAAAAGATCATCTTTGACCTGTCCAACGCAGACTGGACGGGCAACGTCAACGGCTTCCGTTTGGACTTCCTGACCGCTCCCGGCGGCGAGGGTGAGTCGGTGTACATCTACGCCATCGACTTCTTCAAGACTGCCAAGGAGGCTTACGGCGACATGAACATTGATCTCTCCAAGCCCGGCGAAGGCTCGGATCTGAAGGAGCCCACCGTCGACGGCGTCAACTACGACAAGCTGAACGCGACGAACGAGGACGCTTCGGTCAAGATGTGGTTCGATCACATGACCGAGAAGCTCTACCAGAACAACGTGACCGCCACGGATCTGAACACCTACGTCATCCACATGGCGGGCAACAGCATTGAGAATTGCCAGTTCTTCCTGGCTCCCGAGGCTGACCGCTCCTTCACGGTATCCCTGACCGACTTCACGAGCGGAAGCGGCAACACCCTGAAAACCAAGGTGCTCCGCGAGCATTACGTGAACGTCAATGGCCATATGCTGCCTGATGCTCTTCCTCCCATCGACGGCCCTGTTTCCGTCAAGGGCGGTAACTCTCAGGGCTTCGTCATCAAGGTCTGGACAGACAAGGATGAGCCCGCCGGCCTGTACACCGCGACTCTGACCATCACCGACGCCGACAGCGGCAAAGTCATCAAGACCGCCAACGTCTACACCTACGTCTACGGCTTCTCCCTGTCCGACGAGACCGCTCTGCGTACCGCCATCGGCATGGGTGACTGGCCCATCGCCCTGTCCTATCAGAACGCGGGCATGACCGACGTGGAGTACTGGGATCTCTACAAGATCTACTACGACTTCCTCTTGGAGAACCGTCTCTGTGCCTACCGTTTGCCTTACAATCTCACCGATGACCGCGTGACCGAGTACCTGAACAATCCTCGCGTCAATTCCTTCGTCATCAACAAGATCAGCGACAACGAGAGCCAGGCCCACAGCATTCTGAGCCAGAACGAAAGCTGGCTGAAGAAGGGCTTCTACTACTACGTAGACGAGCCCACCGATACGAGCAAGCTCAACCAGTTGGCCGCCGCGGGCGACCGTCTGTCCCAGACCTTCCCCGGCTACAACCAGGTATCTCCCTTCTTTACCAACGTCACCGTTGGGGAGCAGGATCAGATTGAGTTCATGAAGAACTACGTCAACATCTGGTGCACCAAGCCCTTCGCATTCACGCCTCGCGACAAGGCTGTGATCGCCGGTACCCAGTTCATGACCACCTCCGCCCAGGACGCCAAGTACGGCACCTTTGCCGAGCGTATGGCCGCTCTGGCCCGTGAGGGTCACGAGACCTGGCTGTACGTCTGCTGGGAGCCCGGTCAGCCCTACGCCAACTGGCTGGCACTGGGCGACGGCACCGAGCCCGTGATCTCCATCTGGCAGTGCAAGATGACCGACTCTACCGGTTTCCTTTACTGGGACAGCGCGTACTGGACCTCCGATCCCATGAACGATCTCACGCCTCTCGTGGGCGCGACCTCCCACGGTGACGGTGTCCTGCTCTACAGCGGCGCCCAGGTGGGCATCTACGAGCCCATCTCCTCCCACCGCCTGGAAACCATCCGTATGGGCATCCAGGACTACCAGCTTCTGGCCATGCTGGAGGAATTGGTAGGCGCCGAGGCCGCCGACGAGATGGTGGCCATGGTCACCACCGACGTCGTAACCTACACCAGCGACGACGACTACCTCAAGGCCGTCCGCGTGATGCTTCTCGAGAAGGTCGCGGAGGCAATGAAGTAAACAATCCCCTTTCGGGCAGAGACCTTTACGGTCTCTGCCCCTTTTCCTATCTTTTGCAAAATATTTCAAAAATTTCCTTCATTATCATGAATTTCCTTTTTGCTCATTCGTCAAATTGCACAATGCACTTCCCTGCCCTGAAATCCCCCCCGAAAACCTGTCATTACCCCCCAAAAAACGGGGGTATGACATAGGGACGACAAATCATACACTATAATAAGGAAGAAATACCACCGATAAACCACCCTTTTTCGTGGCATCTCGTTATTTTTTTGTCAGAATTTTTGATATTTTTTTGTCAGTCCCCCCTGTAGTGTAAAAACCGCAAAAACAGGGGGCGAAAAGTTTGTTGAGTTTTGAAACAAAAAAAATTCCGAAAACCCTTGCATTTTTTTCGTCATTTTGATATAATACATGGTGAATAGATTTGTCTTCTATCAAAATCCCCCCGGAAGGAGAACACGTCATCATGAAAATACTGGTTGTCAATGCCGGTAGCTCGTCGCTGAAGTATCAGCTCTTTGATATGGACGAGCACAAGGTGCTGGCAAAGGGTCTCTGCGAGCAGATCGGTCCTGCGGGTAACATCACCCACAAGCGTCCCGGTCAGCCTACCTACGCCGAGAGCTACCCCATGCCTACCCACAACGAGGCCATCGAACTGGTCCTGAAGCTTCTGACCGACGCCGAGTGGGGCGTCATTAAGAGCGTGGACGAGATCGGCGCCGTCGGCCACCGTTTCGCACACGGCGGTAAGTTCCAGTCCTCTCAGGTCCTCACCGAGGCCGAGATGGAGTACCTGGAGTCCATCGTTCCCATCAACCCCCTGCACGGCCCGCCCGCTATCAAGGGTGTGTACGCCTGCCGCGCCGTTCTGGCTAACCAGCCTCACGTCGGCGTGTTCGACACGTCCTTCTACTCCACCCTGGAGCCCAAGGCTTACATGTACGCTCTGCCCTACGAGTGGTATGAGAAGTACGGCATCCGTAAGTACGGCTTCCACGGTACCTCCCACCGCTACGTAGCCGCCAAGGCTGCCGAGTATCTGGGCAAGGATATCAAGGATCTCAAGATCATCACCTGCCACATCGGCTCCGGCTCCTCCGTCACCGCTATCGACGGCGGCATCGCCGTAGACACCTCGATGGGCTTCACTCCCCAGGACGGTCTGCCTATGGGCACTCGCTGCGGCGCCATCGACCCCTCTCTCGTGACCTACATCATGAAGCAGACGGGCATGACCCCCGACGAGATCGACAACGCCATGAACAAGAAGTCCGGTCTCCTGGGCGTCTCCGGCGTCTCTAACGACGGCCGCGAGGTCTGGGCTGGTGCTGACGCAGGCAACGAGCGCGCTAAGCTGGCTATGGAGCTCATGGCCCGCGGCGCTATCAAGCTCATCGGTACCTACACCGCCGAGATGAACGGTCTGGACGTTCTGGTCTTCACCGCAGGCGTGGGCGAGAACGATCGCCGCACCCGCGAGCTGGTAGCCGGTAACCTGTCCTTCTTCGGTATCGACTTCGACGCCGAGAAGAACGCCACCGCTCCCCACGGCGACATTCTGGAGATCTCCAAGCCCGGCTCCGCCACCAAGGTGCTGGTCATCCCCACCGACGAGGAGTTCATGATCGCCTGCGACACCGAGGCTCTGGCCAAGGCTCTGTAAGGCATCCCTTCAGTTCCCATTATCCCTCGGCCGCGAGGGAGATAAACAAGTATAAAAAATTTTTTATAAGCGAAAGGAAAACAAAACTATGGCACAGTCTCCGTTCGAAATCAAAAAGGAAATTTGCGACATTGGTAAGCGCATCTACGACCACGGTTTCGTTGCTGCTAACGACGGTAACATCTCCGTAAAGGTCGGCCCCAACGAGTTCTACTGCACTCCTACCGGCGTGTCCAAGGGCTTCATGACCCCCGACATGATCATCAAGATCGACGCTAACGGTAACAAGATCGACGGTAAGCTCAATCCTTCCTCCGAGATCAAGATGCACATGAGAGTGTATCAGGAGCGTCCCGACGCAGGTGCAGTCGTTCACGCTCATCCCCCTGTGGCTACCGCCTTCACCGTTGCCGGTGTTGAGCTGGACCAGTACATCCTGCCCGAGGCTATTCTGACCATCGGTAACGTTCCTACCTGCGACTACGGTATGCCCTCCACCATGGAGATTCCCGAGTCCCTGATGCCCTACATCCAGAAGCACGATGCATTCCTGCTGAAGAACCACGGCGCTCTGACCGTTGGTAACACCCTGCTCCGCGCTTGCTTCACCATGGAAGAGGTTGAGTTCAACGC
>JAZRIF010000228.1:0-4553 GCA_045645165.1 Eubacteriales bacterium | reverse complement strand
CCTCGGTCAGGTTGATGTGACCGTTCTTGCGGGAGGAGATACCGGCGTTGTGCAGGTGGGAGTAGGTGCCCTCACGGACGGCATCTACCAGATTGAAGGTAATACCGTCGTTGGACTCGAACACAGCTACGTAGCTGGAGGGACCCATACGGGAGCCGGTGGCGATACCGATGAACTTGCCCCACTCCTCCACGTACTTAACGTCGATGGAGTCGGTATCCTTCTTTACGGCGGTGCCGCGGTGCTGGATGGTAGCGGGCCAGTTCTCGCTCGTCGCGTCGGCGGTGGCCACCATGGTGTACTCGCCCGAGGGAGCGGCGTTGGTGTAGTAGATATACAGGGTACCGTTCAGCTCCACGAAGGAGGGCTCGCCCATACCGAATACGCCGTAGTTCTCGTCGTAGTAGAAGATGGGCTGAGGCTCATAGCCACCCCAACCGCTGCCGTTCCACTTTTCAAAGGGGCCGTCGGGGTTCTTGGAGCGGGCGACAAAAACATTGTTGCAGTTGCCCTTTTCGTTGAGGGTGGAGGTGTAGCCCAGGTAGTAGTAGCCGTTGAAGTAGACCACGCCGGGGTCACAGTTGGAGAAGTGATCCATGGAGCCCTGGGTGGGGGTCAGGACGATCTTCTCATCAGTCCAGGTCTTTCCACCGTCATCGGAGCGGCGGTAGGAGATCCAGTCCCACTCGCCCGAGATGGTACCCACGCAAGCGAAGTAGGCGTGGACGGTGTTATCCTCGCCGTACAGGTAGGTCACGCCGTAGCGGTAGCCCCAATCCTGATCCTCGGGGAGGCGGTAGATATCGTAGCCCTTATCGGTCACGGCCATGTCGATGACCTTGTTCGTATCGGGCTTGACGGTTTCGATGCGGTTGGCCTCGAAGTAGTCGGTGGTGACCTCCTCGGTGGCGGCCTCGGAGCCTGTCTCGGCGGGCTCGGTAGCACCGGACTCGGTGGAGGTGCCGGTGACGTCACCTGCGGTGGATGCGGAATCATCCGTAACGGCGGGGTCTTCCAATTCCGTACAACCCACAAGCAGAGTGAGGGTCAGCAGGAGCGACAGTCCCAGCAGAAGCAAATGTTTTTTCATGATCGTATTCCTTTCGTGTTTGGGGGATGCGGTCATAACTCAATGAGTCACATTATTTTGCCGGCCAGTACTTCTCCACCAGCTCGGGCTTGATACGCTTCATCTCGGAACGGGGCAGGATGGAAAGCAGCTCCCAACCCAGATCCAGAGTTTCCTCAATGGAACGGTTCTCATTGAATCCCTGATTGATATATCTCTCTTCAAAGGCATCGGCAAACTTGGCGTAGAGACGGTCCATGGGCGTCAAGGCGGCCTCACCCAGCACCACCATCAGCTCCTTGGCTTCCTTACCTCTTGCGTAGGAGGAGAAGAGCTGGTTCATGGTGCCTGCGTGATCCTCGCGGGTCTTGCCCACACCGATACCCTTATCCTTCAGACGGGACAGGGAGGGGAGCACGTCCACGGGAGGCATATAGCCCTTGCGGTACATCTCGCGGGAGAGGATGATCTGTCCCTCGGTGATGTAGCCGGTCAGGTCGGGGATGGGGTGGGTCTTGTCGTCCTCGGGCATGGAGAGGATGGGGATCATGGTGATGGAGCCCTCGGAGCCCATCTTACGGCCTGCGCGCTCATACATGGTGGCTAGGTCGGTATACAGGTATCCGGGATAGCCGCGGCGGCCGGGCACCTCCTTACGGGCGGCGGACACCTCGCGGAGTGCCTCGGCGTAGTTGGTGATGTCGGTCAGGATGACCAGCACGTGCATATCGCACTCAAAGGCCAGGTACTCGGCGGCGGTCAGCGCCATACGGGGGGTGGAAATACGCTCGATGGCCGCGTCGGAGGCCAGGTTGATGAAGAGGACGGTACGGTCGATGGCACCCGTCTTCTTGAAGTCGGAAATGAAGAAATCGGCTTCCTCAAAGGTGATACCGATAGCGGCAAAGACCACGGCGAACTTGGAATCAGAGCCCCGCACCTTCGCCTGTCTGGCGATCTGGGCGGCCAGGTTTGCGTGGGGCAGACCCGAGCCCGAGAAAATGGGCAGCTTCTGACCACGAACGAGGGTATTCAGTCCGTCGATGGTGGAAACACCGGTCTGGATGAACTCGGAGGGGTAGTATCTCGCGGCGGGGTTAATGGGGGTGCCGTTGATGTCCAGGGACTTGTCGGGGATGATGGGCGCACCGTCGTCGATGGGCTCACCCATACCGTTGAACACGCGACCCAGCATATGCTCGGACACGGGAAGCTCCACGCCGTGACCCGTAAAGCGCACCTTGGACTCGGCCAGGTTCAATCCTGCCGAGGACTCAAAGAGCTGTACGAGGACGTTGCGGCCGTTGACCTCCAGCACGCGGCAACGGCGAACCTCGCCGTTGGGAAGCTGGATCTCGCCCAGCTCGTCGTACTTGACACCCTCCACCTGCTTGACCAGCATAAGGGGGCCGGCGACTTCTTCTATGGTTTTGTATTCTCTAATCATGTTCTGAATCCTCCACAATCAGACCAGCTTGGCAGCCTGAACCAGTTCGTCCAGCTGCTCGGTCATCTCGGCGGTGATCTTCTCTGCCTCAGCCTTGTAGGTAGCGTAGGGCACGGCCTTGAAGCGGCCGATGCGCTCGCGGACGGGCAGGTTGGAAAGCTTCTCGATATCGGCGCCGTCGGCGATGGCGCGGCGAGCCTTGTCCTCAAAGGCGAAGACCAGCTCCATCATGCAATACTGCTTATCCAGGGCGGTGTAGCAGTCCTCGTCCTCAAAGGCGTTCTGCTGGAGGAAGTCCTCACGAATGGAGCGGGCGGATTCCAGGGTCAGGCGATCCTCGGCGGACAGAGCGTCCACACCCACCAGCTTGACGATCTCGTTGAGGGAATCCTCCACCTGGAGGGTCTTGAGGCAACGGCCGGTGAACTCCATCCACTTGGGGGAGACATGCTCGGCAAACCAAGGCTCCAGACGGTCGCGGTAGAGGGAGTAGGAGTTGAGCCAGTTGATGGCGGGGAAATGGCGGCGGTAGGCCAGAGAGGAATCCAGACCCCAGAAGACCTTGACGATACGCAGGGTGGCCTGGGTTACAGGCTCGGAGATATCACCGCCCTGAGGAGACACGGCACCGATGGCAGACAAAGCGCCCATACGGCCGTCAGAACCCAGGCAGACCACCTGACCCGCACGCTCGTAGAACTGCGCCAGACGGGAGGTGAGGTATGCGGGATAGCCCTCCTCACCGGGCATTTCCTCCAGTCGTCCCGACATCTCGCGGAGAGCCTCGGCCCAACGGGAGGTGGAGTCGGCGATGACGGCCACCGAATAACCCATGTCGCGGTAGTATTCCGCGATGGTGATACCCGTGTAGATGGATGCCTCACGGGCGGCCACGGGCATATCCGAGGTGTTGGCAATCAGCACGGTGCGCTCCATGAGGGACTTACCCGTGCGGGGGTCGGTCAGCTCGGGGAACTCGCGGAGAACGTCGGTCATTTCGTTGCCGCGCTCGCCGCAACCGATGTAGACCACCAGATCCACGTCACTCCACTTGGCCAGCTGATGCTGTACCACGGTCTTACCCGAGCCGAAGGGGCCGGGCACGCAGGCGGTACCGCCCTTGGCGATGGGGAAGAGGGCGTCGATGGGACGCTGACCCGTGATCATGGGCTCCACAGGGGGGAGCTTCTGCTTGTAGGGGCGGGACACACGGACAGGCCACTTCTGGACCAGCATGATGTCCTCGATGGTGCCATCCTCCAGCTTGAGCTTACCGATGCGGTCGGTGACCTTGAAATCACCCGAGTACAGCTCCATGACGGTTCCCTTCTTGCCGGGAGGGCACATGATCTTGTGCTCGATCACCGCAGACTCCTGTACCGTACCGTACACGTCACCGGCGGTAACGGTGTCGCCGTAGCCCAGCTTGGCCTCGAAGTGCCACAGCTTGTCGCGATCCAGAGCGGGCTCGTCAATACCCTTGCGGATGTTGGAGCCGTACTTGAGGCGCATGGCCTCCAGGGGTCTCTGGATGCCGTCGTAAATGGAGGTGATGAGGCCGGGGCCCAGCTCGACCGACAGGGGCGCGCCGGTGGATACCACGCGGTCGCCGCGGCCAAGGCCGGCGGTCTCCTCGTAAACCTCGATGGAGGCGCGGTCGCCGTGCATCTCGATGATCTCACCGATGAGGCGGCCTTCACCCACGCGCACCACGTCGAACATATTCGCATTCCGCATCCCCTCGGCAATGACCAGAGGACCGGATACCTTCAGAATTTTTCCTTCTACCATTGTAGTTGCTCCTTAACGTATAAATGGAGGCATTGGGGCTCTGCCCCAAACCCCGCCAAAACTTTCTTGAAAGCATCCTCGCTTCCCTCGGGGCAAATTCGCCTTCGGCGAAGTTTGCAAAAGTTTTGGAATCAAAGAACTTTATAAAATGCAAATCACAATCCACTTCAATATTCTTCAAACGCTTTTTTGAAGGTTTTTGGAGATTCAAAAGAACCTTTTTTCAAAAAGGTTCTTTGGGGGGTC
>JAZRIF010000227.1:0-2045 GCA_045645165.1 Eubacteriales bacterium | reverse complement strand
TCTCTGGACTCTCTTCAAGAACTTTCAAAAAATATTGTCAGATAATTCTTTTTGAAAGTTTTTGAGATTCCAAAGAACTTTTTTCAAAAAGTTCTTTGGTGGGGTCCAGGGGCAAAGCCCCTGGCCGACAAACCCCAATTTACACATTTTACTTCCCGAAAGGAGCCTCCCATGCCCCGCTATGAACTCCACGCCCATACTTCGGAATGTGACCTGGCCGCCCACGCGAGCGGCGCCGAGCTGGTACGCATCTACCACGCCGCCGGGTACGACGGCATGGTCATCACCGACCACTACTTCGCTACCTTCTACAAATGGTTCGCCGACGAGCTGGAGGGAAAATCCCACCGCGAGATCATGGCGCGCCGCCTGAAGGGCTACTACGCCGCTCGAAACGAGGGGGAGAAGCTGGGCTTTACCGTCCTCCCCGGCGCAGAAGTGCGCTTCAACAAATCCCCCTACGGCATCAACGATTTTCTGGTGTTTGGGTGTGACGAGGAGTTCTTCCTCACCGCTCCCCGCCTCAATGAGCTGACCTCCCTCGACGAGCTGAACGCCCTCCTGCCCGAAAACGCCTGCGTGGTGCTGGCTCACCCCTTCCGCGTGAATATGACGGTGATGGATCCCACGCTCCTCTTCGGCATCGAGGCACACAACGGCCTCACCGAGCCCTACCGCAACGCCATGGCGGAGGACTACGCCCGCCATTTCGGCAAGCCCGTGACGGCGGGATCCGACTGCCACCACCCCACCCACGCCTGCAAGGGCGGCATCGAGACCCCCCGCATCATCCGCACCCCCCGCGACCTCACCGACGTTCTGCGGAGCGGAGACTATACCCTGTATCGGGGGAAATGAGCCATGAGAAAAGCCAAGAAAAAGGATCAGGTCTACGCCTTCACCACCCCTCTCCCGCCTGCGGATTTCAAGCAAAGCCTCCGCGAAGCTGTCCGCAATAACGGTTACCTCCTCTACGAGGACACCCCGATCGGCTTTGACCTCGGCATCGAGCGGGGCGGCCACAGCGGCGGGTATTGGTACGTCGCGACTCTGACCGAGACCGAGGACGGCACCGAGATGCGGGGGGAGATCATCTACCGCAGTCTGCATGGTGACGGAAGCCACCGCGAGGCAACCAAATGGGAAAAGGTCAAGGAAACACTTTTCGTGATCTTTGTGGGTTTGCTTTTCCTGATCCCCATTCTGATCATCTACGCCGTCCGGGGCATCCTGCTCTTGATCGGCAAGTTCCGTGGAAAGCCCGTGGAAGTAACTATGTCCACCGAGGAAAAACTCACTCATTTCATGACCGAGGTCATGGGGTGTCGGGAAGGGGAGTAGAAATTGGGGTTTGTCTGGGTGAAAGTAACCTCATACGTAGGGGAGGCTATCAGCCTCCCGCCCCCCTAAAAATCTTTGTTCTTTTCAATTTTCACAGATTTGCGGGAGGCTGATAGCCTCCCCTACAACAAAACAGGACAACTCGCCAAACCCAAATTTGAATATAAAATCAAACAAAGGAAGAAGGAACCCAATATGTCCAACAACAACTTTTTTATGTCCGAAGCCGACAAGGCCAAGCTCGCCGCCGCCAAGGAGTGGTTCCGACAGGCCGGCTACGGCATGATGATCCATTGGGGTCTCTACTGCCTCCCCGCGGGGGAGTGGAAGGGACGCCGCATGGAGGACATCGGCGAGTGGGCACAGCAGTATTTCCGCATCCCCAACGCCGAATACCATCAGCTGGCCAAGTGCTTCAACCCCATCCTCTTCAACGCCGAGGAGTGGGTCAAGACCGCCAAGGATGCGGGGATGCAGTACATGGTCTTTACCTCCAAGCACCACGAGGGCTTTGCCATGTTCCACTCCAAGGTGTCCAAGTTCAACGTGGTGGACGCCACCCCCTTCGGTCGCGACGTGGTGGCGGAGCTGGCCGAGGCCTGCTACAAGCACAATTTGAAGTTCGGTCTGTATTACTCCCAAGACCTTGACTGGGCTCACCCCGACGGCGGCGGCTACCTCACGGGCAAGACCTGGTGCGGCGA
>JAZRIF010000226.1:0-9032 GCA_045645165.1 Eubacteriales bacterium | reverse complement strand
TGGTGGCCTCGGGGGTCACCTCGGGGTTCGTAGCGGGGGGGTTATCGCAGGCGGCAAACAGCAGAGTCGCCAGCAGAAGCAGGGCGCAGATCAGCCCTGCGGTGCGGATGCGGTGGGGCATAACGGTCATGTCGGTCTCCTTCCAAAGAATATCGTTACCACATTATACCACATCATGCGCTGAAATGCAATAGCTTCTCGGATTTCTTCAAAGGACGGAAGAAAGAAACTGTCGTTGTGCCCAAAAAAGCATGTGACATATCGTACGATTCTACTAATAAGAAGAAAATCAGAAAAAATTGTGATCCCGGTGAAAAAGTATGCAAAAAGGGCTTGACAAAATCCTGCATTATATGTATAATATTATCTATCTGTTGCATAACGTTGCAAAAATATGCAGTAAAGGTGAATAAATGAAAAAAATATACATTGACGGACAAGCCGGTACCACGGGACTCCGCATCCGTGAGCGCTTGGCCGAAAGAAACGACGTAACCGTTCTGACCCTTCCCGAGGATAAGCGCAAGGACACCGATGCCCGCCGCGAGATGCTCAACACCGCCGACATCGTGTTCCTGTGCCTGCCCGATGCCGCTTCTATTGAAGCCGTGTCCATGATCGAGAATCCCGCCGTCCGCGTGCTGGATACCTCCACAGCCCACAGAACCAACCCTGTCTGGGCTTACGGCTTCCCCGAGCTGGACAAGGATTTCTATGAGAAGATCAAGGCCTCAAACCGCATCGCCGTCCCCGGCTGTCACGCCAGCGGCTTCATTGCTCTGGTGCGTCCTCTTGTGGAGGCAGGTTTGCTTTCCCCCGATGCCAAGCTGACCGCCACCTCCCTGACGGGCTACAGCGGCGGCGGTAAGAACATGATCGCAGACTACGAAAATCCCGACAGATCAAGCCTTTTGGATGCGCCCCGCCAGTACGCGCTGGGACAGACCCACAAGCACCTCCCCGAAATGAAGGCCTACACGGGACTTGAGCAGGCGCCCGTATTCCTGCCCATCGTGGGCGACTTCTATTCCGGCATGGAGGTCACCGTCCCTCTGTTCGGTACCGACGTGAAGGGCGCGACCCCCGCCGACATTCTGGAGCTGTACCACAAGACCTACGACGGCTCGCCCCTCGTCCGAGTTGCTAACGCGGACGAAGCCGGCTTCCTCTCCGCCGCCTCCATGGCAGGGAAGGACAGCATGGAAATCAGCGTGTTTGGTAACGGCGACCGCATGATCCTGGTTGCCCGCTACGACAACCTCGGCAAGGGCGCCAGCGGCGCCGCCGTGGAGTGTCTGAACATCCTCTTGGACACCGATCCCACCTCCAACCTCGTTGTATAATTATTCGCTTAATATATAGGAGATTATCATGACCACCATCACCCGTATTCCCGGCGGCGTATGCGCCGCGCAGGGCTTTACCGCCAACGGCATCCATTGCGGTATCCGCAAGAACAAGACCAAGCACGACCTGTCGGTGATCTATTCCGACGTCAAGGCCGCCACCGCCTGCGTATACACCACCAACCGCGTCAAGGGCGCCCCCCTGACCGTCACCAAGAACCACATCGCCGACGGCTACGCCCAGGCTGTGATCTGCCACAGCGGCAACGCCAACACCTGCAACGCAAACGGTATCGAGATCGCCGAGCAGATGTCTGATCTGCTGGGCAACGCTCTGCATATCTCTCCTGCCGACGTCGTGGTGGCTTCCACCGGCGTCATCGGCCAGACCCTTGATATCACTCCCATCGCAAACGGTATTCCTGCGCTGGTAGCAGGGCTCAACAAGGACGGCTCTCTCGACGCCGCCTACGGCATCATGACCACCGACACCAAGGTCAAGGAGATCGCTCTGGAGTTCACCGTGGGCGGTAAGATTTGCCGCATCGGCGGTATCGCCAAGGGCTCGGGCATGATCCATCCCAACATGGCCACCATGCTGGTCTTTATCACCACCGACTGTGCCGTGGCTCCCGAAATGCTGCAGAAGGCTCTGTCCACCGACATTCAGGCTACCTTCAACATGGTCAGCGTGGACGGTGATACCTCCACCAACGATATGGTCACCCTCATGGCCAACGGTCAGGCAGGGAACGACCTCATCACATCCGAGGGCGAGGACTTCACCGCCTTCATGGAAGCTCTGAACACTCTGACCGTCTACCTCTGCCGCTGCATCGCCGCGGACGGCGAGGGCGCTTCCCGCCCCTTGGAGTGCGAGGTCAAGGGCGGCAGGGATATCGTGTCCGCCCGCAAGATCGCCAAGTCTGTTATCTGCTCCTCCCTCATGAAGGCCGCCATCTTCGGCGCCGACGCCAACTGGGGCCGTGTGCTGTGCGCCATCGGCTACAGCGGTGTGGAGACCGACGTAAACGGCATCGACGTGGCCTTCTCCTCCCGCAAGGGCGAGATCCTGGTCTGCAAGGACGGCGCAGGCGTGGACTTCTCCGAGGAGATCGCCAAGGAGATTCTTCTGGAGGACGAGATCACCGTTAAGGTCACTCTCTCCGACGGCGAGGCCGAGGCCACCGCGTGGGGATGCGATCTGACCTACGAATACGTCAAGATCAACGGAGACTACCGCACTTGATCCGCTTCGCTCCTCAAGTGCAAGAAGGATCCCCTTGACGGTCGGAGCGACCGTCACTCCTGCGGAGATCGGGGAACCTTCCGCCGAGGTACCTGCTTTGCGGCTTATGTGCAGGAACGATGCCCTTGACGGTCGGAGCGACCGTCACTCCTACGTAGATCGGGCATTCTTCCGCTGCATCGTAGGGGCGGATTCTATATCCGCCCGTTACCTACAAACCCATTACCCGCCTTATGCGGGCGCATATGGAATGCGCCCCTACGGAAAACCAACACACAAGGAGACCTCCACCATGGACAACCTTCATTTTTCCAACTTCCAGCGCGCCGAGGTGCTGACCCAGGCGCTCCCCTATATCAAGCAGTACGTCGGTAAGACCGTTGTGGTCAAGTACGGCGGTAACGCCATGATCGACGAAAACCTCAAGCAGCAGGTTATGGAGGATATTGCCCTCCTGTGGCTCATCGGCGTTAAGGTGGTGCTCATCCACGGCGGCGGCCCCGAGATCAGCGACATGATGAAGAAGCTGGGCAAGCAGCCCGAGTTCGTAAACGGCCTCCGCGTCACCGACAAGGAGACCGTGGACATCGTGCAGATGGTGCTGGCGGGCAAGGTCAACAAGACCCTGGTTACCCTCTTGCAGATGAAGGGCGGCCACGCCGTAGGTCTGTCGGGCATGGACGGCGGCATCATCGAGGCCAAGATCAAGGACGAGAGATTGGGATTCGTGGGCGAGATCACCAAGGTGCGCGCCAAGCCCATCAACGACCTGCTTGAAAAGAACTACATTCCCGTTGTCTCTACCGTGGCCAGCGACCACGAGGGCAACGTCTACAACATCAACGGCGACACCGCCGCCGCCTACATCGCAGGCGCGCTGGGTGCCGCGAGACTCATCATGATGACAGATGTGGCGGGTATTCTGCGAGACAAGGATGATCCTACCAGCCTCATCCCCCACGTTACCGTTTCCGAGGCTAAGGCTCTTTACGCCGAGGGTGTGATCTCGGGCGGCATGATCCCCAAGGTGGACTGCTGCATCGAGGCCATCCGCGCGGGCGTGGAGAACGTCACCATCATGGACGGCCGCGTTCCTCATGCAATCCTGATGGAACTGCTCACCGACGAGGGCGCAGGTACTATGGTGATGGGTGAATAAAAGAACGCCAAGGGCTCTTCCCTTGGATCCCGCCTAAACCCTTCTTGAAAGAAGGGTTTAGGAATCCCAAGAACTTTTAAAAAGGGTAAAATAATCATGAGTATTATCAAGAATACCGATAAGCAATACGTCGCGAACACCTACGGCCGCTTCGATCTCGTCCTGACCCACGGTCAGGGCTCCACCGTCTGGGACGAGGACGGCAAGAAGTACATCGACCTGGCCACGGGCATCGCGGTCAACACCTTCGGCTTTGCCGACGAGGGCTGGGTGGCCGCCGTCACGGATCAGCTGGGCAAGCTCCAGCACACCTCCAACCTCTACTACCATGAGCCGGGTGCCCGCCTGGCCGAAAAGCTCTGCACCCGCACGGGGGCAAAGTCTGTCTTCTTCTCCAACTCGGGCGCCGAGGCCAACGAGTGCGCCATCAAGACCGCCCGCCTCTGGGCGGCAAACGAGAAGGGAAGCGACTACTACCACATCATCACCCTGAAGAACAGCTTCCACGGCCGTACCATCACCACCCTGGCCGCCACGGGACAGGACACCTTCCATACCGACTTCACCCCCCTCACCGAGGGCTTCCTCTACGCCGAGGCCAACGACGCCGCATCGGTGGAGGAACTGCTGAAGTCCCATAAGTGTGCCGCGGTCATGGCCGAGCCCGTACAGGGCGAGGGCGGTGTCATGCCTCTGACCCAAGAGTTTATGGAGTCCCTTCGCGCCCTGTGCGACAAGTACAACGTCCTCCTCATGCTGGACGAGGTGCAGACGGGTAACGGACGGAGCGGTCACCTCTACGCTTATCAGCACTACGGCGTGACCCCCGATATCCTCTCCACCGCCAAGGGTCTGGGCGGCGGTCTGCCCATCGGCGCCACCCTGTTCTTTGAGAAGGCTCACGGCACGCTGAAAGCGGGTCAGCACGGTTCTACCTTCGGTGCCAACCCCATCTCCTGTGCCGCCGCTTGTCACGTCCTCGACCGCATCGACGAGGAGTTGCTGGCCGAGGTCAAGGCCAAGTCGGAGTATATCTTCACCACTCTGTCGGAGAAGCCCGGCATCAAGTCGGTCAGCGGTCTGGGACTGATGATCGGCATTGAGACCGAGGGGGACAGCTCCGCCATCCTGAAAGCCTGCATGGAGCGGGGGATCCTGCCCATCAAGGCCAAGACTAAGATCCGTCTGCTCCCCGCTCTGAACATCCCGTGGGATGATCTCAAGATCGCTGTTGCGATCATCGCGGAGGAAGCCGAAAAGGCTCTTTGACCGCTCATAGAAATGAACTCCGCCCGATGGGCGTGTGCAGATCGCTGACAAACCCTATCCCGTTCTCCGGGATAGGCGCTGTCAGCGATTTTGATATTTTGTGCTTTCGTGCAAAACGTAGAAAATCCCCGCTCCCTCTTGACAAATTCTTTAAAAAATAGTAAAATAAAATGGTATACGTTTATCCCCCATTCTACAGAAAAGAGGAAACAGTTATGTCCACCCAAATTTCCGCCCACATCACCGAAGTTTACCAGAAGATCAAGGACAACGTCGGTAAGGTCATCGTCGGTAAGTCCGACACGATTGATATGCTCATCGTCTCCATGCTCTGCGGAGGCCACGTCCTCCTGGAGGACGTCCCCGGTACGGGTAAGACGGTGCTGATCAAGTCCCTGGCCGCCTCGGTGTCCTGCGAATATAAGCGTATCCAGTTCACCCCCGATCTGCTCCCCTCGGATATCACCGGTGTCAACTTCTTCAACATGAAGAAGTCCGAGTTCGAGTTCGTCCCCGGTCCCATCTTCGCCAACATTGTCCTGGCCGACGAGATCAACCGCGCCACCCCCAAGACCCAGTCGGGACTTCTGGAGTGTATGGAAGAAATTCAGGCCACCATCGACGGCAAGACCTTCAAGCTGGCACAGCCCTTTATGGTCATCGCTACCCAAAACCCCGTGGAGTCCATGGGTACCTTCCCCCTGCCCGAGGCACAGCTGGACCGCTTCCTCATGAAGGGTAAGATGGACTACCCCAACCACTCCGAGGGTATTGACATTCTCGCCCGTTTCGATAAGCTCTCCCCCCTGGATACCCTGAAGCCCGTGGTCACCGCCGAGGAGTTGGTGCTGGCCATCCAGGAGCTGCCCAAGGTCTACATCTGCCGCGAGATGATGGGCTACATCACCTCCATTGTGGAAAAGACCCGTACATACCCCAAGGTGCTTCTGGGCGTATCTCCCCGTGGCGCCCTGTCCCTCATGAAGGCCGCCAAGGGCTACGCCGCCATCGCAGGCCGTAACTACGTCACTCCCGACGACGTCAAGCGCGCCGCTCATCCCGTGCTGGATCACCGTCTCACCCTGGAGAACGCCGCCCGCATCAAGAAGAACGCCGCCTTTGAGATCATCGAGGATATCCTCGGTATGGTTACCGTGCCCACCGAAGCCGTATTCGAGGGGAGATAAGCCATGCCCATGATCTACCAACCTATCCTTGCCCTTTTCTTGGGGGGATCAGTGGTCGGTACGTCGGCAGAGGCCGTGATCAACGGGATTCTGGATTTTGTCACCTCCCCTGTGTTCTACGTCATCATTGCCATACTCGTGTTGCTCTTGGTTCTGTGGATCCTTCTGCGGATCTACGGCTCCATGCGCGCCGCGCGCCTTTCCCGCATCATCTACGAGCGGCATTTCTCCGAGGAGGGCGTGTATGAGGGCGAAGAGGTAGAGCTGGTGGAGATCATCCGCAACCCCGGCTTTTTCCCGCTTTTGGGCGTTGACGTGGAGTCCTACTTCTTCAACGAACTGGAGCTGGAGGAATATGAGTCCGACGGAAAAAGCACTATGCAGTACTGCATCTCCCGCTTCAACCTCTGGCCCTACATGCAGATCAAGCGCCACCACCGCATCACAGCCAAGCAAAGAGGCCACTACAAGCTTCAGATCGCCACCATCTACGCCAAGAAGGGTCCCATCCCCGTGGAAGCCCCCACCGAACTGTACGTTTACCCCAAGGCCATCCCCCTGAACCTCCCCGCCATCGCTGTGGGACGGATGCAGGGCGACTTCGTGTCCAACCGTCCCCTGTTCCAGGATCCGTTCTCTCTGGCGGGCATCCGCGACTACCGTTTCGGCGATTCGGTCTCCCAGATCAACTTCAAGGCCTCCGCCAAGATCCCCATGACCGGCTTTTCGGGATCCCCCCTGAAGGTCAACGCCAGAGACTACTGCGCCTCCCGTAAGCTCATGATCTACATGGACTTCCACCTGCCCATGGGCAGTAAGATCGACGGCAAGGAGTACAACAGGCGCGCCGAGCGAGGCCTGTCCTTTACCGCCGCCCTGGTACGCGACGCCATCTACGGAGGCTTTGCCGTGGGCTTTGCCGCCAACTGTAAGGCCATCGACGGTGCCATGTCCTCCCGTTTCCCCTGCGAAAGCTCGGACGCTCAGCTCATTGCCATCATGAAGGAAATGGCGCGCATGAACCCCACCGACGGTGCCTCCTTCGCTTCCTTGCTGGAAGCCGATATCCGCGAGGGTATGCGGGACACCGAGGTCATCATCATCGCCTACGACCACAACGAGGAGGTGCTGGACCGCATCACCACCCTGGAACAGTTCGGCAACTCGGTCCAGACCATCATACTGGAGGGAGGTGACGAGGATGGCGAGTAATCGTATTCCCGAAAGCGAGTTGAATGCCCGCTATACCGCCGCCGCCTACAAGTTCGCTCAAGCCTCGGGCTGGCGCGAATATCTGGAGTTGGCCGAGGAATTCCGCGCGCTGGACACCTACAAGGACTCTGCCAGAAAGTACGACCAGTGCGTCAAGGCCGCCTCGGCTCCCGCCTACCGCGAGATCACGGATGCCATCCGCACCAAGGGTGTGGAGACCACTGCCGCCGAGTACCGCGAGGCAGCCCGCATCATGCAGATCATCCAGGATTATCAGGATGCCCGCGAGGTCATGCGTGTCTACACCGTGAAGGCCAATGCCATGACCTACGAGGCCGCCATGACCCTGCTTTCCAATTCCGACGCTACCACCGAGGAGTTAGGAGAGGGCGTGGAGCTGCTCAAAACCATCAAGGGCTTCAAGAACACCCGCGAGCTCATCGAGCGCTTTGAGAAGTACTACTTCGACCGTATGTACAACGAGGCTCTGACCCTCATGCAAAAGGGTCACGTCTTCTCGGAGTTCGAGGAAGCCGCCGAGATGTTCGAGAAGATCGCAGTCTACTCGGATGCCGCAGGACAGGCCGCCGCCTGCCGTAAGCAAGCCGCCAAGCTCCGTCCCAAGGAGAGAAAAAAGAAGGAAAAGCCCGAAGCCCCCGCAAAGGGTGGGGACGAGGTGGTGCGTGTCAAGGGTAAGGCGAAAGCCGCCGATAACAAGGAGGAGGGAAGCACCCCTGAGGTCGTAAAGCCCCGCCGCCGTAAGGTTATCGACGACGAGACCCATAACACTCTGGCCGAGGTCTGGCGCAACATCGACAAGCGCCGCATGGTGGAGTTCATCCTATGGATGCTCCTTTTGGGCGGTGACCTTTACGCCTCTATCGTCGTTCCGGGTATCCAGACCAATTTCTTCATCAAGTATCAGAATACCATCCGCTTCGTCACCATTCTTCTGGCTGTGTTCATCATTGCCATGGGAGCCCGCGCTTTCCTGCGGATGCTCACCGCCAGTATGCGAAAGAAGCTGGGACAGACCGCCGTTCGTTTTGCCAAACGATTGGCCGCACCTCTGGTCAAGGCTATCAACAAGCTTCTGCTCTCCATCGGTATTGACCTCTCCCGCCGCAACCGACTGGGTGGTCGCGACGAGCGCACCTTCGTCTTTGACGACACCGAGAAGGTCAAGAAACCCAAGAAGAAGCTCAAGAACGAGCTCAAGTGGGTGGATCAGACCGACAACGCCGCCCGCGTGCGCTTTATTTTCATTGACTACATGATCCGTCGCATCAAGGGTGGCTACTTCATGAAGCGTTGCATGACCCCCGCTGAGATCTGCGCTGACGTTGCCCTGGAGGACGACGAAAAGAACCTCTTCGCCGCCTACGACAAGGCTCGCTACGCCGGTAAGCTGGGCTTGGAGGAGATCACCGACGCCATGGTGGGCGAATTGCAGTTGGTTAATAAAAAAAGGAATCAGTAACCCCGAGCGGGACGCGACCTGTGTGCCGCGTCCCGCGAATGTTTTTTAAAATTGCAGTTTGTAGGGGAGCGCTTGGGGGGAACTTCTTAAAAGAAGTTCCCCCCAGACCCCCTTCAAGAACTTTCAAAAA
>JAZRIF010000225.1:0-23561 GCA_045645165.1 Eubacteriales bacterium | reverse complement strand
GGGAAGGCACGCCCAGGGGGTTCAGCACGATATCCAGAGGAGTACCGTCGGGCAGGAAAGGCATATCCTCAGGAGGCAGGATGCGGGAAACGACACCCTTGTTACCGTGGCGGCCTGCCATCTTATCACCCACAGAGATCTTTCTCTTCTGCGCGATGTAGACCTTGACCACCTTGTTCACGCTGGCAGGGAGATCATCACCCTGCTCGCGGGAGAACACGCGGATATCGACAACCACACCGGACTCACCGTGGGGCAGACGGAGGGAGGTATCGCGGACTTCTCTTGCCTTCTCACCGAAGATGGCGCGGAGCAGTCTCTCCTCGGCGGTCAGCTCGGTCTCGCCCTTGGGGGTGATCTTACCGACCAGGATATCACCGGCGCGGACCTCGGTACCCTTCTTGACGATACCTTCGTTATTCAGATCCTTGAGGACGTCCTCGCCCACGTTGGGGATCTCACGGGTGACCTCCTCCGGACCCAGCTTGGTGTCGCGGGCCTCGTGGGTGTACTCCTCGATATGCAGGGAGGTGTAAACGTCGTCGCGGACGAGACGCTCGTTCAAGAGAACTGCGTCCTCGTAGTTGTAGCCTTCCCAGGTCATGAAGCCGATGAGGGCGTTCTTACCCAGAGCGACTTCGCCCTTGGAGGTAGCGGGACCGTCGGCGATGACCTGTCCCTCCTTGACGAGCTGGCCGAACTTGACCACGGGTCTCTGGTTGAAGCAGGTACCCTGGTTGGTTCTCTTGAACTTGCGGAGCTCGTAGGTATCCTTCATACCGTCGTCGGTAACGATGACGATCTTATTGGCCTCTACGCGCTCAACGCGGCCTGCGCGGCGGGCAACGACCACAACACCGGAATCAACGGCAGCCTTATACTCCATACCGGTACCAACAAAGGGAGAATCGGTGACCATCAGCGGCACGGCCTGCTTCTGCATGTTCGCACCCATGAGGGCTCGGGAGTTATCGTCGTTCTCCAGGAAGGGGATCATAGCGGTAGCCACGGACACCACCATCTTAGGCGCCACGTCCATGTAGTCGATGCGGGCAGCGTCGATGGAGGCGATCTCGGTGGTCTCGCGGGCGGTGACCTTACTGTTGATGAAGCAACCGTTCTCGTCCAGAGGCTCGTTTGCCTGAGCGACGATGAAGTTATCCTCCACGTCAGCGGTCATATACACCACCTCGTCGGTGACGCGGTGGACAGGATTGCCGTTCTCGTCGATTTCATGAACCACCTTGCGGTAGGGAGCCTCGATGAAGCCGTACTCGCTGATGCGAGCGTAGGTGGTCAGGTAGGAAATCAGACCGATGTTGGGACCTTCAGGGGTCTCGATGGGGCACATACGGCCGTAGTGGGTGTAGTGCACGTCACGGACGTCGAAGGATGCGCGGTCACGGGAGAGACCGCCGGGACCCAGAGCCGACAGACGGCGGCGGTGGGTCAGCTCGGCCAGGGGGTTATTCTGGTCGGCGAACTGGGACAGCTGGGAGGAACCGAAGAACTCGCGGATGACGGTAGCCACGGGACGGATATTGATGAGCGCCTGGGGGGTCAGCTTATCGTTATCCTGGGTGGTCATACGCTCCTTGATGATCTTCTCCATACGGACAAAGCCGATACGGAGCTGGTTCTGGAGCTGCTCGCCCACGGAGCGGATGCGGCGGTTACCCAGATGGTCGCTGTCATCGAAGGAGCCGACCTCGTGGGTCAGGTTGAGCATATAGTTAATGGAAGCGAAGATATCGTCCTTGGTGATGTGCTTGGGGCAGAGCTCAGCAATTCTCTCCTTGACGAGCTTCTTCATCACGTCGAGGTCGCCCTCAGCGGCCTCCATGATCTCGCGGAGAACAGCGATACGGACTCTCTCCTTAACGCCGCAATCCTTCAGATCCATACCGATGATGTACTCGGGCTCCAAGGTGTTGTTGGACAGAACCTTCATGGTATCGCCGTTGTCCAGCTCGATGCGGATCTCGTTGATACCGGCGCGCTCGATCTCCAGAGCCATCTCGGGGGTCAGGACGGTACCTGCCTCAAAGAGGATCTCACCGGTGAAGGGAGAGATGGCATCCTCGGCCAGCTTGCGGTTTGCCAGGCGGGAGGAGATCGCCACCTTCTTGTCGAACTTGTAGCGGCCGACGGGGGCGATGTCGTAGCGCTTGGGATCAAAGAAGTAGTTGTTGATGAGGGTCTCGGCAGACTCCACCAGAGCGGGCTCGCCGGGACGGAGCTTCTTATAGATCTCCTTGAGAGCCTCCACGTGGGCAGAGGTACGGTTGGTAGCGGCAAGATTCTCGCAGTCGTCCTTCTCGAAGGTGACCTTCAGACGCTCGTCCTCACCCAGCAGAGAGTAGATCTCCTCGCGGGTCTCGGGACCCAGGGCGCGGATGAACATGGTCATGGGGACCTTACGGGTCTTGTCGATACGGACGTAGATGACGCCGTTGATGTCGGTCTCATACTCCAGCCATGCGCCGCGGTAGGGGATGATCTGGGCGGCGTAGGTGCGCTTACCGGTCTTGTCGATCTCGGAGGAGTAGTACATACCGGGGGAGCGGATGATCTGGGAGACGATGACACGCTCGGCACCATTGATGACGAAGGTACCGGTCTCGGTCATGAGGGGGAATTCGCCCATGAAGATATCGGTCTGCTTGACCTCGCCCGTCTGCTTGTTGGTCAGACGAACGTTGACCTTCAGGGGAGCGGCGTAATTGACGTCGCGCTCCTTGCACTCCTCAACGGGGTAGTTGGGCTTTTCAGTGTCCAGGCTGTAGGAAATGAACTCGATGAGCAGGTTACCCGAGAAATCCGTGATGGGGGATACTTCGTGCAGTACCTCAGCCAGACCCTCCTCCAAAAACCACTTGTAGGACTTGGTCTGGATCTCCACCAGGTTGGGCAGCTCCAGGTTGAAACGGGTGCGGGAGAAGGACTTACGTACGTTCTCGCCGAGTCTCTGATCTTTCAGATTGATCATGAATAAATCACTCCATTCAATATCGTTGGTGGCACCGTCGGGCGAATTCCCGATCGGCGGCAGGGAATTGTGGGGAGAAACTGTCGTCGTGCGCACGATGGACACGGGGGCGGGCACGTCAGGAGCCTCATGGGTCAAACGGACAACCCAAGGGCACGGCAAATGCCTCGGCTGAAGTCGTATGAAACGCTCGTCCCGGATGTTCGTCAATGTGCACAAAGAAAGCTTCGATAAACCGCCTTTCGTTGACAGGAACCCCTGCCGAAGGGCAGAGATACCCATAATTAAAGCGATTATAATGCAGTTTACTATTTTATCACACAAATCAAGCGTTGTCAAGGGGTTTTCGCAAAATATTTTGGATATTTTTTGAATTTGATAAAAATAGACAAAATGGGACGATGCAAGCCGCTCCGCTCTTCTCAGCGCAGATATTCACAGACTTTTTCCAAAATTTCCATCAAGAATGTGTTTACAAATCGAAAAGAATATGGTATACTATTATAATCTATAACTATGTCTGATCTTATCTTCTTTGAAAGGAGAACGCGACTTGAACGCCCGCCCTCACACCGAACCCGCGCCGCTGTGTCCCATTCCCCGCTCGGGACTTCGCGGAACGCCGGGGATCATTCTTCATATACTGGTCGCCATCGCCGCCGCCCTCATGGGCATCGGCATCTGCGCCATGGGAACCACCTCCCAAACCCAGATCGATATTGCCCAGGCGGTATCGGCTGTGGCCATACTCCTGCTCGTGGTTTACCTGTGGCGGGTGACCCGCACGGTCAAAGGGATTGTTCCCATCCTGATCTTCCTGGGAATATTCCTGACCTATCGCACGAGCTCCATTCTCCCCGCCGCCGTCCTATGCGGTTTGATTTTCGCCGTCAGCCAAGGCTCTGTACTGCTGGCTTTGCAACCCAATGATAAGCTTTTGTGGTTTCCCATCATCCCCATTGTGGCGTATGCCGCCACCCTCGTCGTTTCCGGGGATCCCGTGGGTTCCGCCACCGTTCTGGTTCCCTTCCCGCCCATGATCGTGTTGGCGTGGGGCACACGGAACTCTGCCGAAAAGCAGGACGGCCTCACTCGTGTGGGTGTGATCTGCGCCACCTCGCTGGCTATGGGGCTTTCCGTTGGCATCATGGCTCTCGTGGGGGTCTACCGCCACCTGGGCACCTTGGATCCCGCCGTTCTCATGGATGCGCTGGAGGCGTTCCGCACCGCGCTCATTGACGAAATTGCCTCCACCGAAATACCCACGGAAGGGTTGAACGAGGAAGCAATCGAAGAAATCAAGAGTATGCTCTCCTACGCCAACGTAACCAACGCAGTCAACAGCGTGTTCAATCTTTTACCCGCTGTAGCCATCGTTGTCATCAACCTCACCTCCACCGCCGTTCAACTCATCCAGCACGGAACGCTCCGTGCCTTCGGCTTCGAGGATTCCATCACCGACCGCGTCCGTGCCTTCCGCATGAGTCTGATCTCCTGCGTGGTATTCCTGGTGGCATACCTGATCGCCTTCTTGGAGGCCTTCATGGAGGGAAGCGCCGTATCCAGCCTCACGGGAACAGTCGCTCAGAACATTTACATCATTCTCCTGCCCGGTCTTGCCTTCGCCGGCATGCTCCGTCTCATAAGGCGGCTGGCTCGGAAGGGCCCCCAAGGCATGGGATGTCTGTTCTTCTTCGTGATTCTGATTCCCTGTCTGTTCCTGTTTGCGCCCTTCCTCTTTGCCGCCATTGAGGTCATTGGTCACATTTTCCGATCCATTACGGATTCCATCAAGCCCCCGAGCGATGACGACGATCTCTTCGGGTCCGGAAAATGACGGCTCTGTTGAACCTCCCCATTCCGTAAGTCTTATCGCACCCTCATTTTCATTCGAAAGGAGCTGAACCCATGTCTCCCAAGAAACACCCCCGCGACATCGCCGGGATCCTTCACCTGGATCTTCGCGCTCCCTTCATCATTGCCGTTATAGAAGGGCTGCTGCTGATCGGGCTCGTTGCCCTGCTTTCCTATCTGGAGGTCCCCTACGTTGTCTATATAGCTCTGGGCTCTCTGGTTCTCTACCTGATCACAGCCGGCGTGACCCTTCTGGCCTATATTCTGCGCTTTGCCAAGATCAAGCAAGCGCAGGAAGCCGCCGAGCAGCACGGTACCGACATCTACCGTATGTTCCGCACGGTAGTGAATATCCCCTACGCCGTGGTCAATGCAAGCGGCTCGGTTCGGGTCATCAACACCGCCATGCAGGACATTCTGGGCTTCCATTCCCCCGTCTGCAACATTCCCGTATCCGAGGTCTGTCCCGGTATCACGGCGGAATCTCTGGCGGCATCGGTGCAAGACACCTTTTCCGACAGCATCGGCGCACGAATGGCTGAACGCATGACACCGGAGCACTTCCCTGTTGCCGCGCAGGTCGGAATGGCTGATGCCCCCGTCGTTCGCCTGTCCAACGGCCGCCGTTACCGCGTGGACAGATACCTGCTTCATCGGGAAAACGAACACTACTACTTCCTGGTTTTCCGCGACGTGGAGGATCACCTCAATCTGATCGACGAGAACAACCGCGACCACATGGTTCTGGCTTACATTATGCTGGACAACCTGCAAGAGCTCACCCAGTTCGTTCGTGCCAACTACCGTGCCACCGCCAACCTGATCGAGGAAGCGTTGACCAAATGGGTAGAGAGCATGAACGGTATGCTTCGGGAATACGACCGCGACAAGTATCTGGCCGTTTTCACCTCCGAGGCGCTGGACCGATGCATTGAGGACGACTTCTCCATTCTGGATGAGATCATGAACATCCGCGTGGGCGACAACAGCTTCCCCTTGTCGGTATCCATGGGTATCGCCGACATCGACGGTACGATGGCCGAGAGAGAGCGCGCCGCCAACGCCGCTTTGGACATGGCGCTCCAGCGAGGCGGTAACCAGGTTGCCCTGCAGCGCCGCGGGATCAACGGTCTGACCTACTTCGGCGGTGCTCACAAAACACTGGAATCCAACACCTCCATTTCCTCCCGCGTCAGCGCGCATCTGCTGGAAAAGCAGCTGTCGGATTGCGACCGCGTGCTCATCATGGCTCACTCCAATCCCGATTTCGACGCCATCGGCTCCACCGTGGGCGCATATCGTCTGTGTCGGAGCATTCTGGAAAAGCAAGGGAAACAGCAGATCCCCGTTCACATCGTCACCGACAAGACCTGCGACACTTTCGCGATCTGTGCCTCCCATCTCAGCGCTCTGCCCGAATACCGAAGCGTATTCATCGACAAGGCTTCGGCCCAGCAGACCGTCACCACGGGCACGGTACTCATTCTGACCGACGTGAACAACCCCTATATTTTTGAGGCCCCTCAACTCGTCGGTTGCATTCCCGCCAGAAACGGCGTCAGCAACATTGCCGTCATTGATCACCACCGTTTGGTCAACGAGCTTCCCTTCACACCTTTCCTTCATTATATAGAGGCTACCAAATCCTCGGCCAGCGAGATCATCGCCGAGATCCTGCAGCAGAGCGACTATGCCGAGACTCTGCTCAAGGAAGAGGCTAACCTGCTTTTGGCGGGTATCATGCTGGATACCCACAATTTCACCCGATCCGCAGGCGCTCAGACCTTCGAGATCACCTACTACCTGTACAGCCGCAACGCCCACACCGACGTTGTTCGTGACTTCTTCAACGCGCCCATCGACGAATTCCTCGTGGCGGGTGATTTTGACGCTCATACCCGTGTCTACAAGGACACCTTCGCCATCACCTGGCTCAGCGAGGATCACGTGCCTACGGGCAGCGACCGCATTGCCGCCGCCAAGGCTGCCGACAAGCTCCTCACCCTCCGCGGCGTTGAAGCCTCCTTCGCCCTGGCGATGGTGCCCGGCGGAGTGGCCATTTCCGCTCGTTCCAAGGGCAAGATCAACGTACAGCTCATCATGGAGAAGCTGGACGGCGGCGGCCACTTCGATATGGCGGGCGCACAAGTTCCCGGCGACGTACCCGAGGCCTACGACCGCCTTACCGCCGCCATCGACGAATACCGTTTGCAGTTCCCCGAACAGTTCAAAAATGAATGATCCCACAAAAGATTTCAACCACAGAAAGGAATATAGACCATGAAAGTAGTTCTCCTCGCCGACGTAAAAGGTCAAGGCAAGAAAAATGACATTATCAACGTATCCGACGGATACGCCCGCAACTTCCTCCTCCCCCGCAAGCTGGCCGTGGAGGCCGATGCCAAGGTGCTCAACGAGATCAAGGGCCGTGAGGATTCCATCAAGCACAAGATCGAGGTAGAGACCGCCGAGGCCAAGGCTACGGCCGCCAAGATGGACTCCATTCTCGTCAAGATCACCGCATCCTCCGGTGCTGACGGCCGTCTGTACGGCTCCATCACCGCCAAGGATATCGCCGAAAAGCTGGCCAAGGATCACGGCATCACCGTTGACAAGCGCAAGATCCAGCTCTCCGATGCCATTCGCGCCTACGGCAAGTACGATCTGGACGTCAAGCTCTACACCGACGTAACCGCCAAGGTTCACGTACTGGTGTGCAGTTAAAAGAGCGAGGGGCTCTGCCCCTGACCCCCGCCCAAACCCTTTTTGGAAAAAGGGTTTGAGAATCCCAAAAACTTTTAACAAGGCATGAAATATCATCAGGAAAGAGCCGTTGGTTTCAAGGCCTTGAACGTAAAGGATACGGAAATCATGAACGACAACATGAATGCGACGGACGCACTCGTCCGCAAGCTTCCCTTTTCCCTCATAGCTGAACAGTCCCTTCTGGGTTCGGTTCTGGTTGACCCCGAGTCCTTCAACGTGATCGCGGATCAGGTCGCCGTGGCCGACTTCTATCTGGAGGAGCATCAGCAGATCTTTGCCGCCATGCACGAGCTGTTCCTGACCAGCCGCGATATCGACGTGGTCACCCTCATCGATATGCTGGTGCAGAAGGGCATCTATACCAAGTCCGGCGGCGAGCAGTACATCCGCACCATTGCCGAGGTGGTCCCCAACGCCCTGAACGTCAAGGACTACGCCCGCATCGTCAAGGACAAGAGCATTCTTCGCCAGCTCATCGGCGCCTGCGACGAGGTCAGCGAGGTCGCCTACTCCGAGCAGGACGACGTGGGACACATTCTGGACTCTGCCGAGAATAAGATTTTCGCCATCGCGCAAGGCAAGGACACCAAGAACTTCCGTCACATCCGCGAGGTCATCGGAGACGTATACAACCATCTCCACGAGCTTGTCACCGACAAGGACGCCTCCCAGGGTACGCCCACGGGCTTTTCGGGTCTGGATCGCGTGCTGGCGGGTCTGGGTAAATCCGACTTGGTTTTGGTCGGTGCCCGTCCCGGTATGGGTAAGACCTCCTTTTGTTTGAACGTTGGCACCAACGTAGCGGCTCAAACGGGCAAAACCGTCTGTATGTTCTCGTTGGAAATGTCCGCCGAGCAGCTGGTCAACCGTATCATCTCCTCGGAGGCCATGGTGGACAGCTACGCCATGCGTACCGGCGATCTCAAGCCCGAGGACTGGGAGAATATCGCCCACGCCACCTCCCGGTTGGCCAAGTGCGACATTCTCATTGACGACACCGCCGGCATCACCGCCACGGGTATGAAGGCCAAGCTCCGCCGTGTCAAGAACCTGGGTCTGGTGGTCATCGACTACCTTCAGCTCATGCAGGGCGACGGCCGCCACGACAACCGCGTACAAGAGGTTGCGGAAATCTCCCGTGCCATGAAGCTCATGGCTAAGGACCTCAACGTTCCCGTGATCTGCTGTTCCCAGCTTTCCCGAGGCCCCGAATCCCGTACCGACAAGAAGCCCATGCTGTCCGACCTTCGTGAGTCGGGTTCCATCGAGCAGGATGCCGACGTGGTTCTCTTCCTCTACCGCGACGAATACTATAAGGTCAACGAATCCTCCGATCCCAACTCGGATGCCGCCGCCTCCATCGCCGAGGTCATCATCGCTAAGAACCGTCACGGCTCCACCGGCACTGTCAAGATGGGCTGGATCGGCCGCTACACCAAGTTCCGTACTCTGGCCGACGAGAGCGAGCTGCCGAGCTAAGGGGCTCGCGAGAGCGGCCTCCGGCGGCTTAGAACCCTTCTTGAAAGAAGGGTTCTAAGAACTCCCAAGAACTTCAGCAAGTCATTATTTACCCATTTCAAGGAGGCTGATATGCCCACCTTTCGTCTGCCCTCTGCGTCTGCGTATCTGGTCGCCTTATCCGGCGGCGCGGATTCGAGGCTCCTGTTGGAGCTTTCTGTCCGCGCGCTTTTGGAGCGCGAGCCTGGGGTAGCGATTGGCGGACGGATCATGGCCGCCCACCTTCATCACGGCATTCGCGGTGAGGAGGCGGACCGGGACGAAGCGTTTTGCCGCCGGCTTTGCGAAAGGCTGGGTGTTCCTTTGATCGTGGAGCATGCCGACATTCCCGCCATGGCCGCTGAGTCGGGGGAAAGTCTGGAGACCGTTGCCCGACGGGCGCGGTACGAGTTCTTCCTCTGTGCCATGCAGGCTCACAGCATTCCGATTCTGCTCACCGCCCACCATGCTGATGACAATCTGGAAACGGTTCTGGATCGGCTGTTGCGGGGAAGCGGAACCCGAGGCATGGGGGGCATTCCTCCTTTCCGTGTGATCGGACTTACGGAGGACGGCTCCGAGCTGACTGTCGTCCGCCCCTTGCTGGACTGGACGAAGCGGGATATTCTCCGCGTTTGTGCTGAAATGGGGTTGGACTACGTCACAGACTCCACAAACGAAGAAACAGCCTACACCCGCAACCGTTTGCGCCACACCATCACTCCTGCTCTGGAAGAATTGGCTGGTAAAGATATTCCCCAGCGAGCCGCCACGCGGCTTTCTCGCGCGGCTCGCGAAGACGAAGAGTGTCTGACGGGTTTGGCCGAGGCGCAGGTGTCCGACGCCCTCTCCCTTGAAGGAGATGGCTTACGGCTGGATCGCCTGCAAAGCCATCACCCCGCCATTGCCAAGCGCATGATGGCGATCCTCTACGAGCGCGTGACCGAAAAGGCGAATCCCCACGACGGGCGCGGTCTATCGACCGCCGGCACATTATCCGCCGCCCATCTGGAGGCGCTCTGTGAGCTGATCCAAAAGGGTATTCCCGAATCCGCGGTCACACTTCCCCGCGGGATGGAAGCCCGCGTGCGGGGAGAGTGGCTGTATATCCGCCCCGCCGAGGCATTTAGTCCCCTTCCTTCTGCCGAGCCGCTTCTTCTGTCCAAAGGCTATACGAAGTGGGGACAGGATGTGGCCGTTCTGATCGAGTCCTCCCCCGAACCGCTCTCTCCCAGGGAAGGAGACGGCGTATGGGCATCTGCGGTGTTCCCTGCCACGCTTCCCCTCCCTCTTATGGCACGGTGTCGGGAGGCAGGTGACGAAATTCTTTCCCACGGCATGCACAAGAAACTCAAAAAGCTTCTGTGCGACAAAGACATCCCCCCGCATCTCCGCGACCGCATTCCCCTGATCTGTCTCCCAAACGGAGATCCTCTCTGGTATCCCGGCGCCGCGTTCCGCGACGGATTCCCCGCCCCGAAAGAGGGCTCGTGCCTGCGGATCACGGTATGGCTCTCTTGAGCGACTCACACGAAATTGAAAATCCCTTGAAAAATGATTTCAAGAAAGGAATATACTATGAATCATCAGATCCCTGCACTGTACAACGATTGTGGCTCCATCCTCATCACCTCCGAGGAGATCTCCGCTATGGTGGATCGCATCGGCGCCGAGGTACAGGCCACCTATGAAAACAGCGGCCGCCGCCTGGTTATGGTGGTCATCCTCAAGGGCTCCATGCCCTTCGCCGCCGATCTCATGAAGCGTCTGACCCTCCCCATCGAGCTGGAATTCATGAAGGTCTCCTCCTACGGCGCGGGCACCAAGTCCTCGGGCGAGATCAAGGTCTCCCTGGATCTCAACCGCGACGACCTGCAGGATATTGACCTGCTCGTGGTTGAGGACATCGTGGATTCCGGTCGCACGCTGTCCCGCTTGACCCAGCTTCTGAAAAACCGCAACGCCCACAGCGTGCGCACCTGCACCCTGCTCGACAAGCCCTCCCGCCGCGAGGTGGATTTCGTGCCCGACTTCTGCGGTACCACCATCCCCGACGAGTTCGTGGTGGGCTACGGTCTGGACTACGACGAGAAGTACCGCAACCTGCCCTTCGTAGGCATTCTCAAGCGCGAGGTCTACGAAAAGTAATTACGGCCTTGTAATTGCAAACATTCACGGGAAACTGCATGGATTTTCATAAAAAATTCATAGTCGTGTGGTATACTTATCTTCGTGTTGTATCCACGCCCGCCCAAAATATCGCGGTGTGTTATGCAAATCGGGTCTGCCAAACCCGATATAGACAAATTCCGGCAATGAACGGAGGAATGAAATGAAGAGTAATTTCAAGCTGATCATCGGCTACATTTTGGCCGCGGCCATACTCATCGGCGCCATTGCGCTGGTATATCGCGGCACAACGGGCGCTCGGGAAAAGGTGACCGAGGCCGATTTTATCCAAGCTCTCGTATCCGAGGAGGTAGCCGTCTACGTCCTGGACTACAGCAAGGGCTACCTTGTGTATCAGGAATTCGCCAAGGATAAAGACGGGAATTTCCTGGACGTCAAGGGCAACGTCGTTACCTTCCCCACCCACACCGAGGTGGATGAGAACGGTGAGGAAATAACCGTCACGGATTACACCATTCCCGAAGGAGTGGAGCTCAAGCTGGAGGAGGCCAAGCAGATCAAGCTGGCCGACATCTCGGCTTCCCGTCTGACCTACATCGACAAGCTGTCGGTGGAGCAGGCTGAGGCCGGAGTCGGTGTCGGCATTCTGGCTGATTACGACATCCGTCCCGCCAACAGCTTCCCCTGGTGGGTCTCCCTGCTTCCCGGTGTCATCCTTGTGGTAGCGTTCATCGCGCTCTACGTCTTCGCCATGAAGAAGATGATGAACAACACCCCCGGTGCCAAGATGGGCGGCTTCGGCAAGTCCCACGTCAAGATGCCCACGGATGACAAGAACAAGATCACCTTCCGCGACGTAGCCGGTGCTGATGAGGAAAAGGAAGAGCTGGTGGAGATCGTGGACTACCTCAAGTCTCCCACCAAGTTCGCCCGTCTGGGCGCGCGCATTCCCCATGGCGTTCTGCTCATGGGCCCTCCCGGTACGGGTAAGACCCTGCTGGCCAAGGCTGTGGCAGGCGAGGCCGGGGTTCCCTTCTTCTCCATTTCGGGTTCCGATTTCGTGGAGATGTACGTGGGTGTGGGCGCATCCCGTGTCCGCGACCTGTTTGATACCGCACGCAAGGCGGGGTCTGCCATCATCTTCATCGACGAGATCGATGCCGTAGGCCGTCAGAGAGGTACGGGTCTGGGCGGCGGTCACGACGAGCGCGAGCAGACTCTGAACCAGCTGCTGGTGGAGATGGACGGCTTCGGCTCCCACGAGGGCATCGTGGTCATCGCCGCCACCAACCGCGCCGACGTTCTCGACCCTGCACTGCTCCGTCCCGGCCGTTTCGACCGTCAGATCCAGGTCAACCGTCCCAACATCAAGGGACGCGAGGACATTCTGAAGGTTCATGCCCGCAACAAGCCTCTGGAGCCCGGTGTTGACCTCGCCCGCGTGGCCAGAATCACCGTCGGCTTTACGGGTGCCGATCTGGCTAACCTCCTCAACGAGGCCGCCCTGCTGTCGGCGCGCCATGGCAAGAGCCTCATCGGTATGGATGAGATCGAGGCCGCCCTCAACAAGTTCATCATGGGTCCCAAGAAGAAGACCAACGTCATGAGCGATGCCGAAAAGAAGAACACCGCCTACCACGAGGCAGGTCACGCTGTCGTGGGCTATCTGGTGGGCTGCGATCCCGTTCACATGATCACCATTGTGCCCACGGGTCGCGGTGCGCTGGGCTACACCAGCTTCCGTCCCGAGGCGGATCGCTACCAGATGTACAAGCAGGATTACAAGAACGAGATCGCCATGGCTCTGGGCGGACGCGCCGCCGAGGAGATCATCTTCGGGGACGTGACCAGCGGTGCTTACTCGGATATCCAGTCCTCCACACAGACCGCCAAGCGCATGGTTACCCTGTTCGGTATGTCCGAAAAGCTGGGTCCCCGTCGCTTTGGTTCGGATCAGAACGAGGTATTCCTGGGCCGCGACTTCTCCTCCAACGCCGACTACTCCGAGGCTATGGCCGCTGTCATTGACGAGGAGATTCACGCCATCATCGACGAGGCTTACAACCGCGCCAAGTCCCTGCTGCTCGGTAGCATCAACAAGCTCCACTTCATCGCAGACTATCTGCTGGGTCACGAAGACATGGACGGCGACCAGTTCAAGGCCGTGATGGAGAACGAGTACGTCACCGTGGAGATGATTGAGGCCATCGCCGCCGAGAAGGAAAAGGCCAGCCGCGAGGCCAACGAACAGAAGAAGGCCGCTGAGGCGCAGAGAAAGGCTCGCGAGGAGGCCGAAAAGACTGCCGGCCAAGATACGCCCGCTGAAGGAAACGATTCCGACAGCAAGAAGAACCCCTTTGATTACAGCCCCGAGAACAATGGTGGGGAGAATCCTTTCGATTATAACAAGAAGGATGAATAATGCAGAAAGCCGACGAATTCAAATTCGTCGGCTTTTTGGCAAAAAGCGAAAAAAGGGTTTACAAATGAAGAGTTTTGTGTTATAATCGAATTACAAATACATTGTAGGAGTTTTTTATGAAGGTTCTTACCTGTCTCGTCTGCATGATCGCCCTGGTGATGACCATGATTGCAGGATATATTTTTTTCGCGCCCGATCCGCATGCCGCTAATGGTGGAGCAGGGAATCCGGGTTTTCAAGGTGAACAAGGAGACAAAGGCGACCCCGGCGTAGGCATCGTCAAAGTAGAGATCGTCAACGGCGAGTTTATCATCACGTATACCGATGGAAACGTCGTGAATCTGGGGCCTCTGGTCGTGGAACAAGGCACCCCCGGACTGGAATATTACCCCCTTCCCAATGGCACGCTCGGCGTAATGCCGGGTACAACCCTATACATGGAGGAAATCGTAATCCCCGCGACCTACAACGGTTGGGCGGTGACGGAGATTATGCCCGAATCCTTCAGCGGTTCTACAAACTTGAAACAAATACATCTATCCGACAGCGTGACGAGCATTGGCGATTCTGCGTTCTACCGTTGTACCGGCTTGACCTCCGTCGTCATTCCCGACAGTGTGACCAGAATTGGCAAATATGCGTTCTTCGGTTGCTCCAAATTGACCGATATCTACTTTACCGGAAGCGAAGACGAATGGAACGCCATCACGAAGGATATCAGGTGGGATACCTTCACCGGCTCCTACACCGTCCACTACAACTACGTTCCCGATTAACCCACCCAAGGAGCGGCCTCGGCCGCTCCTTTTTTCATCCTCCCCCACTTGACAAACCCTCACCCATCCTGTATAATAAAGAAAGATAGATCCGCCCCAACGGGCGTGAAAGGAACCGCCATGACACACAACGCACCCTTAGCTGACGCTCTGCGCCCCAAGACCATGGACGATATCGTGGGTCAGACCCACCTGTTCGGCAAGAACGGCGTCCTCCGCCGTATGGTCGAGGCCGGCCGCATGACCAATATGATCTTCTACGGCCCTCCCGGCACGGGCAAGACCACCGCCGCGTCGGTCATCGCCGCCCAGTCGGGCATGGAGTTCCACAAGCTCAATGCCACCACCGCTTCCCTCCAGGACGTCAAGGACATTCTGGCCCAGACCGAGGGTATGTTCGGGGCAAACGGCATTCTGCTCTACCTCGACGAGATCCAGTACTTCAATCGCAAGCAGCAGCAGTCCTTGCTGGAATACATGGAGGACGGCCGCATTACCCTCATCGCCTCCACCACCGAAAATCCCCATTTTTACGTCTACAACGCCATCATTTCCCGTTCTTCCCTCTTTGAGTTCAAGCCCGTTCCCGCCGCCGAGTGTCTGAAAATGCTCCGTCGGGCGCTGGATCATCTGAACGCCCAGGGCGGCACCTCCACCACCATCTCGGACAAGGTGGGTTTGGCTTTGGCCGAAGGAGCGGGGGGCGACGTCCGCCGCTCCGTGGGGCTTTTGGAGAACGCCTACTTCACCGCGGGCTTTGAGGCGGGTGCCGAGATCACATCCGACTGTGTGGCCGCCTTTAACACCGGCGTGGGCAACTTCAACGAGGACACCCACTACGATCTGTTGGGGTGTCTGCAAAAGTCTATCCGCGGTTCCGATCCCGATGCTACGGCGTTTTACGTGGCGAAAATGCTCTCCATGGGAGAGATGTTCCCTCTCATCCGCCGCTTGCAGGTCATCGCCAGCGAGGATATCGGGTTGGCGTATCCCCAGGCCGCCGCGATTGTACGCGCTTGCTGTGAGTCGGCGCGGGAACTGGGTATGCCCGAGGCGCAGATCCCTCTGATCCACGCCGCTATGCTGCTGGCCACCTCCCCCAAGTCCAATTCGGCTTACAACGCCCTCCACGCCGCCATGGCTGACGTGGACGCGGGCAAGGGGACAAACATCCCCGTTCACCTGCAAAGCCCCCTGTTCAAGGGCTATAAGTACCCCCACGAGTATCCCAATCACTACGTGGAGCAGCAGTACCTTCCCGACGATCTGGTAGGACGGCGCTACTACGAGCCCGCCCCCAACAAGACCGAGCAAGCCGCCGCGGCCTACTGGCGGGAGATTAAGAAGAAATAAGGTGTGTTTTAAACGCTCTGTGGACTGCGACGCCAGCCAAGGAGATAGAGGGGTGGGGCAATCGCAATGCCCCGTATACGGCCACCTTCCCGGGGAGGGGGAAAGGAACTTCGGCGTTTGAGATGGACCTTTCCCCCCTCCCCAGCCGCTCCCAAACAAAACCAAGGGTGACTCACAGAATCGTGAGCCACCCTTTTTGAAATGAGAGAACATACCTCTATTACCCAAAACTTTGCATATATAATTTCATATATTTTTATAAAGTTTTGGGGAGTCCGGAGGGAATTTGCGACATTTGCCGCAGACAAATTCGCTCTGAACGAAGCGAAAATGTTTCCAAAAAGCCCCTTCGGCGTTCTCCTCACTCTCCAATTACGAATCCTCCAGCGCGTCGTATTCGCGGGAGCGGAACAGAAGGGAGATGCACCAGATACCGGCCAGAGCGACCACGGTATAGATGATCCGCGCCGCTACGGTGGAAGCGCCGCCGCAGATCCAGGCAACCAGATCGAACTGGAACAGACCTACGCTACCCCAGTTCAGCGCGCCGATGATGGAAATGATCAGCGCGATGCGATCCAATATCATCATGAGAGAACCTATCCTTTCCGAGGACGGCGCGGGCGCCGCCTCCGACGTTCATAGCGGATGGAAGCATCCGCGGCGGAAACTGCTACAGGCGGCAGCAGCGTCCGCTTGCGAGCGTTTTCGTCCAATCATAGTGTGGCGCGGACAGGCGGCGTTTATGCGATTCTTTTTGCGTGGGTAATTGTGGCTTTTGTCAGCAGCGGTTTGAAAACCGCGTTTAAAAAACCGCGTTTAAAAAACGCTGTGAAAAAACACCGTAAAAATGGATTTTTTTGCGACGAAAAACGTCGTTTTTACCCTGTGGAAAACTTTGTGGATTTTTGTCGTTTTTCGCGGAGTTTTCCACGGGTTTTCCCATGAAGTTCTCCACAGTCTGTGGAGAACTCTGTGGACAGTTCTGCAAAAAAGTGGAAAAAACCGCGCAAATCAAGGGCTTTTTAGGGTTTTACTTGGTTAAAGTCGGTTTTTGACGTTGTGGATAAGTGCCATTTGATGCTATTTCTTGTGGAAAACAATTTTCCACAAAGAAAGGCGAAAATCTTGTGGAAAAGTGACAAGCGAGGTGAAAACTCAGTCATCCCGGGAAGGGGGACGTGTTAGGGCTGATCGTTTCAAAATAGCCACCCAAAGTTGTTCGGGGAAGAGGGCGAGAACCATCTCATGCGCCGAAGTTTCTCGTCCCCTTCCCCCGGGAGAGTCGACAAGTGTTTTCGGTTTCTGTTGCCCTATCCCCCGCACTCCTTGGCTGAAACTTGTCTCCTTGATTCCCAACTTTATCGTCACATAAAACAAAAAAGAAAGAGCGGACAAAACCGCTCTTTCAGAGGGAATGTATGCGTTTTACAGGGAACAAATCAACCTTTCAATCACCCCGTACCCATCGACAACAGATCGCTTCAAGGCGCGGTCGGCGGTCTGGCAGGCGGTGACAGCGTTCTGCAAGAGGGTTACGTCGGTTTTACGGGCCTGCTTGAGGTAGAGGCCTACGCGGTACTCATGCATTTTGAGGGCAGAGCCGATTTCGGTGGCGGTCTGACCACCGTCGGACATGGTGCGGATAGCCAGGAGGTCGCAGACCACGCGGGAGACCTCGGAGAGGATGTAGAGAGACTCCACGCGGCGGAGCTTGAGGTCGGAGAGGATGTCCAGAGCATCGGCGCGGCGGCGCTCCATGATGGCGTTGGTGAAGGCAAAGGCGTCATACTCCATGGCGGGGATGGCGGCGGTACGGACGTCGGCCTCGGTGGCGGTGTCCCGTCCCTTGGCGCGGATGTAGAAGGCCACCTTCTCCACCTCGCCGGCAAGGGTGAACATATTGCGGCCGCAATACTCGATGGTGAACTGGCAGACCCGGGGGTCAGCCTGCACGCCGCCGTGGAGGTAGTGCTTCTGCACCCAACCGGCCAGCTTGGCGGGGGTATTGCGCTCGAAGTACACGGGGCGGAGGTATTCGCCAAGGGTGGTCAATAGCTCGGAGGGCTTTTTGGGGAGGTTGCCTGCATCCAGGGTATCGGCGGCAGAGGAAAAGATCACCAGATTGTAGGGGTAATCGGGAATCTCGGACAGGGCTTCGCAGAGCTTGTCCAGATCGGCGGCGCGGAGGGTGTTGAAGTTCAGACCCGTGACGGTGATGATCTTGCGGTCTGCGCCCATGGGGGGAACGGCCATGGCATCCAAGAGGGCGGAGGGGGTAAAATCCAGACCGTCCAAGCGGATATCGTTAAAGGTGGCCATGGCGGGGTCAGCATCGGTGATCCCCTGTCTTGCCATGCGGAGGGAGGCGGATTTCATGTAGTCCTCCTCGCCGAAGAAGAGGTAGCCGCCTGTGGGGGATGTTTTCAGCTCCTTGCGGAAGTCGGCTTCCTTGAGAATGGTCAGAGCCATGGGTTACCTCCTTCCCTTTCCGCCCTTGGGGGACGGTTTGGAAGCGGTATTGGCGACGGGTCTACCGCCCTTGGGGGCAACACCGCCGCTCTTTGCGGTGGACTTACCACCCTTGGGGGCGGGTCTGCCGTCCTTGGGAGCGGGTCCCTTGGCGTTCTTGGAGGCGGGGGCTTTCCCACTCTTGGGGGCGGGAGACTTACCGTTTCCTTGAACGGGGGCTTTGCCGTTCCCTTGCGCGTGCGCGGCCTTCCCGTGGGGGGCGGGGCGGCCGCCCGCGGGCTTGACCAGACACTCCGCGCCAAATCCGATGAGGTCGGTTCGTCCTGCCTTGGTGAGGGCTTCGCGGACGAGATCGGCGTTCTCGGGGCGGTTGAACTGGAGCAGGGCACGCTGGAGCTGCTTTTCGTGGTAGTCGGTGACCACGTGGACGGGCTTCATATCCATGGGGTTGATGCCCGTGTAGAACATGACGGTGGAGGCGGTGCGGGGGGTGGGGTAGTAGTCCTGCACTTGCTCGGGGGCGTAGTGATCCCGCTTGAGGCAGAGGGCGAGGTCGATGGCCTCGTTGAGAGTAGAGCCCGGGTGGCTGGACATGAGGTAGGGCACGAGGTATTGCTCCTTGCCGCAGGCCTCGGACAACTCGAAATATTTCTTACGGAAAGTCTGGTAGACGTGGAAGTCGGGCTTGCCCATGCACCGCAGAACAGGGGACGCGCAATGCTCGGGGGCGACCTTGAGCTGACCCGAGACGTGATCCTTCACCAGCTTGCGGAAGAAGTCGTCCTTGGGATCGGCCAGCAGATAATCAAAGCGGATGCCCGAGCGGATAAAGACCTTCTTTACCTTGGGCAGAGCCTCGATGGCCTTCAAAAGCTCGATGTACTCGGAGTGATCGGCGATGAGGTTGGGGCAGGGCTTGGGAGCGAGTCACTTGCGGTTGGCGCAGACGCCGTGCTCCAGCTGCTTTTTGCAGGCGGGATAGCGGAAATTGGCGGTGGGGCCGCCCACGTCGTGGATGTAGCCCTTGAAGTCGGGCATTTCGGTGATCTGCTTGGCTTCCGCCACCACGGATTCGATGCTGCGGGAGCGGACGGTACGGCCTTGGTGGAAGGCCAGCGCACAGAAATTGCACGCGCCGAAGCAGCCACGGTTGTGGGTCACCGAAAAACGGACTTCCTCAATGCCGGGCACACCGCCGTCCTTCTCGTAGGCGGGGTGGTAGGTGCGGGTGTAGGGCAGGGCGTAGACGGCGTCCAGCTCCTCACGCTCCAAGGGAGGCATGGGAGGATTCTGGACGAGGATCTTGTTGTCGTAGATCTCGCAGATGGCCTTGCCGTTAATGGCGTCCTGATTCTTGTACTGGACACCAAAGGCCTCGGCGTACTTGTGCTTGTCGGTCTTGAGGTCGTTGTAGTCAAAGGTGGCGGCCACGGGGAAATGGATGGAATCCTTCTCCTCGGCCTTACAGAGGTAGCAGGTACCCCGCACGTCGCGGATCTTGCGGATGGGAACCCCCTTATCCAGCAGCTTGGCGATGCGGCGGAGGATGTTCTCACCCATGCCGTAGGTCAGAATGTCGGCGCGGCTATCCACCAGCACGGATCGGCGCACCTTGTCGTCCCAGTAGTCGTAGTGGGCGATGCGGCGGGGGGAGGCCTCCAGGCCGCCGGTGGCGGTGGGCACGTCGCCGTAGGCCTCGCGGATGCGGTTGCAGTAAACGATGGTGGCGCGGTCAGGGCGAGCGCCCATCTTGCCGCCTGCGGAGTAGTAATCGTAGGTGCGCTTGCGCTTGGCGGCGGTGTAGTGGGCCACCATGGAGTCGATATTGCCCGCCGTCACGAGGAAACCCAGACGGGGACGGCCATACTCCTTGAAGGACTCGGCCGTTTTATAGTCGGGCTGGGACAGGATGGCTACGCGAAATCCCTCGGCCTCCAGCACGCGGGAGATGATGGACACGCCAAAGGAAGGGTGATCCACATAGGCGTCACCCGTGACGTACACGAAATCGGGGCGATCCCACCCGCGGGAGTCCATGTCGGCGCGGGTCAGGGGGAGAAAATCGGATTGGTTAGGCATAAAGCGTGTCCTTTCGGGGAGAATTTGCGGGGGAGCGAGCCTCCGGCGGCCAAAACCCTTTTTGAAAAAAGGGTTTTGGATTCCCAAAAACTTTAGGGCATCTCTAAAAACTTATCGTGCGGCGAGCGACGAGAAGATTTTTCGTCAGTCTAAACAAAAAGCCGCGCGTATAGTTGATCCTATACGAAGGATTTTTGTGACGAATGACGGAAAAGATTCCGTCGATTCGCCGTGCGAGAGGCTTTTAGAGGTGCCCTTTAGCAAGGGAATTTCGTTTTCTTATATTGTATCATATTTTGCGGGAGAATGCAAGGGGGGGCGGCAAAAATCGTCCCCTCCTTCGCAAAGAAAGCCTGCGCGGGTGACTCATCCCGCACAGGCTCATTCTATGGCATCTCTATTCATCGTCATAGGGATCCACGAAAGTCACCGCAAAGCCCTGTCCATGGAGGAATTCCTCGGTCAGAGCGCGAATGGTAGCGTTATCCTTCTTGGAAATGCGGTTGGATTTCGGATAATACCAGTTCAAGGAGAGGGTGACCTGCTTTTTCTGCGGGTCGTTTTCGTCGTCATCCACCATCATGGTGGATACCCGCTCCCCCAGCTTACAGTACAGCCAGCCGTCGTCCATGGTCACGGTATTGCTCGGCATCTCCTGAAGCATCTTTTTTTCCCGGCGCCCGAACCCTTTGAGCTCCTTTTGCGCACGCTTCATGAAGCTCCACAGGGAGTCCTCGGGGTGGAATTCATCCCGCTTCAGCCACATAGGCTCGGGGAGCATATGGGGATTGCTCCGCAGAGGCACCCGTCCTCCGAATACAACGCGGTGGATCAGGTTGACGGCGCGGTTCTTCACGGGATAAGCGAACATGAAGGGCTCTTTTTGATTGTCAAAATAATATTTGGCGGTGGATAGCTCCACGGCGCAGAAAAGCACGTGACGATCGTCTGTTCTGATCTCTGTCTCAACCAGCTTGGCGGCCACATCGGGGGAAACGGTATTTGCCAGAATCACCGCGGCCACCGATACCGAGTTATCCTTGGAGTGCCCCTTGGGCTTGCGGTACAGGGGCTTTTGCTCCCTACTGATGATGTTGGTGATGGCGTGGGCGAATTGCCACAGCTTACGGGAAGCATCTGCATCCAGCACGTCTACCTCGTAAATGAGCAGGAGCTTTTCGATGCGGTGGTAGTAAACCGTGGCGGAGGGGGAGTTCTTGTACCGAAGGGTCAAAAGCTCCGGAGGGACTGCTTTGACTTCATACGGAAAGCCAAACCTCCCTACGCGGCGAAGGATTCTTTTGCGGATGGTATCCGGATCTTCCCCGTTTTGGGGACAGGTGAAATAGCGGCGACCGTGGAGATAGGCTTGGTACATTTCCAGACACATACTGGTCATCATGAGAATGGCATAGTGGCTGATCATGAACCAGAGTGCCCAAAACCACGGAGCAAGTATGATGACAGCGAGCAAAAGAGGATGTATATTGTCCGCAACGGGTAGAGCCGGGAGAAAAAGAGAAAGTATCGGCGGTGCTATCACGCTACCTACGAGAACGACGTTACAGAGCAGCGGGTGCTTGAGCTTGGGCCATTTCATAGCGGTCTCCTTTCTGAAAAAGACCTGCGGAGCAGGCCTTTCAAAATGAGCGAATCGGCATTTGATCTCTTTGTGAAATCCTTTTTCGAAAAGTTCTTGGAGGTCAAGGAACCTTCTTTCAAGAAGGTTCCTTGCGTTCTCCCGCTCCCCTTAGTGCAATCTCGTACCCTCAGGAACTCTCTCATCCACGAAGATGACCTGACAGCCGCAGGCATTGTTGGTGGCGGCCAGCAGCATACCGTTGGAGGTGACGCCGGTGATACGGGTGGGGGCGAGGTTAGCCAGGACGATGATCTTCTTGCCCAGAAGCTCGTCGGCGGTGTAGTCGTGCTTGATGGAAGACACGATGACGCGCTCGCCGATACCGTCGTTCAGGGTCAGCTTGTAGCAGGAGTGGGACTTGCGGATCTCAGAAACCTTGACGATCTTGCAGACGCGGATATCCATCTTGCCGAAGTCGTCGATGGAAACCATGTCGGTGGAAATGGGCTCCACGGGATCGGGCTCGCCATAGACCTTCTCCACAGGGGCGTTGGCGGCGGCCTCTGCATCGGCTACGGCCTGATCTGCGGCGATCTCATCCTCGGTCTGCTCGTAGGAGAAGTCCAGAAGACCCACGTAGCGGGCGGGATCAATGGCGTAGAGGAACAGGTACAGACGGGGGCCGCGCTCCTTGTCGATGAGGAGCTTGTAGACCGTCTTGAAGAAGTTACCCTGCAGACCCTTCAGCTCCTTGTCGGGCTTGTCCTCGCCGAATACGCGCTTGGGAATGGCGTACAGCTCGGCGTTCAGGGCGTCCAAATCGTAGCCGCCTGCGGCCAGATAGTCGTGGAGCAGGGCGATCTCACGCTTTTCCTCGTCGGTCAGAGCGTTGTAGACTTCAAAGTTACGGGTGGTACGCAGACGGTTGACCTGCTCGGGAGCACACTGCTCCAGCCAGTACTTGGCGCGATCCAGACGACCCATGAACTGCTCGGCGGTGTAGGGGGTGCCGATCTTCTCAAAGACGGTTTCCAGCATGGGGACGTTGAAGTCCACGATGGAGCCCAGCTGTACCAGAAGACCCTGGGGCACGGTGCTGACCTCGTGGCCCTCCACGGTGCAGTTGTACATAATGGCGGCGTCGCGCTCGTTGCACTTGCCGGCGCGGTAGTCCTCGTACATCTTGTCGAACTCGAAGTACTGGCGGAGGATGCCGTCGTCGAAGCAGAAGTCGAAGGCCTTGGTGGGCTCGGTCTTGGAGTAGAGCCACAGAATGACCTCGGGCTCGTAGAGCTTCAGCATGGTGTCGGGGGTGAGGTTCAGACCCGAAGAAGAGGACATCTTACCCGCCAGACCCTTGATACCGATGAACTCGTAGCCCTGGAACAGGGGAGGCTCGTAGCCGAAGATCTTTTTGGAAATGATCTTTGCGTTGGAGTAGGAGCCGGTGGGAGCGGCGTGATCCTTTCCGCCGGGCTCAAAGTCCACGCCCTCATGGCGCCAGCGCATGGGCCAGTCGATCTTCCAGCCCAGCTTGCAGTTGAAGTTCTCGGTGAAGTTGATGTGGCCATGGTAGCCGCAACGGCAGGTGTAGTCGGCCTCGGTGCAGTCCTCGGAGATGTTCTCCAGAGTGGTGAAGTC
>JAZRIF010000224.1:0-1908 GCA_045645165.1 Eubacteriales bacterium | reverse complement strand
AACTCCTTGGCTCACAGAACGACATGGCTACGATCCGACTTAACGCGAGGGGGGAACTTCTTGGAAGAAGTTCCCCCCTCGGTCTCGCTGCGGCTCGGTCACGACACGGCTCTGCCCGCCACTGGCGCCCGCCGCGGGCGGGGGTTCTCTACCGTGTCGCCGCTTCGCTACCCCTTCAAGAACTTTTGAATAATAATTGACTTGAATCCGAAATAGGAGACGCGCTTATGAAGATCCCCTTCACCAAAATGCACGGACTGGGCAACGATTACATATACGTTGATTGCTTCAAGACTCCCGTGGAAACCCTCCCCGACCTGCCTACCCTCGCCGCCCGCCTGTCCTGCCGCCGCTTTTCGGTGGGGGCTGACGGGCTTGTGCTGATCCTGCCCTCCGACGTAGCGGGTGCCCGTATGCGGATGTTCAACGCCGACGGCAGTGAGGGGCTCATGTGCGGCAACGCCATCCGGTGCGTGGGGAAGTACCTCTACGAGCGGGGGTTGATCTCTCCCGATACCCGTGAGATCACGGTGGAGACGGGGAGCGGGATCAAGAGCCTGTCTCTGTCCGTCCGCAATGGCAAGGTGGGTGCGGTCGTGACCGCTGTCACCGTGGATATGGGCTGTGTGACGGTCTCCGACGAGGTGATCTGCAGGGCGGGAGAGAAGCACTACCACCTGATTCCCGTCTCCGTGGGGAATCCCCATCGGGTCTGCTTTGTGGAGGATATTTCTGCCGTAGACGTGGAAGCCGAGGGTCAGCTTCTGTCCGCCGCCGTGGAGGGTGGCGTGAACGTGGAATTCGTGGAGAAGGTGGACGAAACCACCCTCCGCATGCGGGTATTTGAGCGGGGGAGCGGCGTGACCCTCGCTTGCGGAACGGGGGCTTGCGCCTCTGTTGCCGCCGCCGTGTCCATGGGTGTTTGCCCGCCCGATACCCCCATCACCGTCCTTTTGGACGGGGGCGTGCTGACGGTTATCCACACCTCAGGCGGGACGACCGGTGGGATCACCCACATGATCGGCGGGGCGGAATTCGCCTTTGACGGGGTGTGGGACGGAGAAGTATGAACTTTTTGTAAAATGCCTCACGAGGATGGAAAGATCGGGCAGAAAATATCGTCTGTATAGGTGAGAGCGGAAAGAATTTGGGCGTTTTGTAATGAAACGGACACATTTTTCCTGTATAATGAAATCGTACCACCCGCGAAAGGAGAACACGATTATGAAAAAGACGCTTATCCTCGCGCTGACTGCCCTGCTGGCCGCGACCACGCTGTTTTCGGCCTGCGACCTACTGACAGACCCTTTTCCCGATGAGACCGAGACAGACATTAGCATTCTGATCGACCCCAACAAAACGGAGGCCGAGAGCAATATCCACATCGACCCCGACGGGACGGAGACCACGCCTGCGTCGGATATCCGTACCCTTTGGGGAACGGTTGTGGAGTATGAGGCGGAGGAGCCCATGGACAACGTGGTTGCGGTGCGGGTGTATCTCACCGGCAAGCAGGAGACCATGCACTTTTTGGTGGAGAATGCCTCCGACTTCTGCGTGGGTGACCCCGTGATCCTCACGTACGACGCGAGTCTCCTGCTGGACTCCTTCGACGGGCATAACCTGTGGGAGGCCATCTCCATGGAGATCGAGTATTCCGTGGCCGAAAAGCCCGTCATCTACCTCTACCCCGAGACCCCCACCAACGTGTCGGTGAAGCTCACTCTGGACGGCAAGCTGACCTGCACCTATCCCGCTTATGAGAACGGCTGGGACAACTTCGTAGCCCACCCCGATGGCACGCTGGTATTCCCCGACGGAAAAGAGTACTATTGCCTCTACTGGGAGGGCATCCAGAACATGGACTGCGATTTCACCCAAGGTTTCTGCGTGAAGGGCTCCGACACC
>JAZRIF010000223.1:0-8561 GCA_045645165.1 Eubacteriales bacterium | reverse complement strand
ACGGGCGGCGGAGCGCCGTCCGCGCGGAACTCGCCGCTTTGCTTCTGCCTAAAGCCGCAGTTTATCCTGTCGGATAAAAGAAAACCGTGGGTTGTCACCAAAACAGGCAGCCAACCGCGATGGCGGCGCCCCGCCGCCATCGCGGCTCCATGGGAAAACTGCGACTTGACAGCGCATCGGGCATTTCGCCATAAGCGAAATGGCGCGCTGATAAGGTGGTGGGTTTCTCAAGGGAGGCACCGTGGGTGACTCCCTTGAGTGGCGTTCTTTTGGTACTTTTCTTTCGCCACGGAAAGAAAAGTACACAACATACAGTTCGATAAACCCAAATTTGCATCTCCCCACGCAAAAACGGGACAGGCAAAACCCGTCCCGTATCTCATATCCTATCTCCGCTCTCCCCGAGCGCAGCTCGGATATTTTGCATTTTTCATTTTGCATTTTACATTCCTGATCCCCCACATCCCCACCGTCACCAACGCCCCGCCACCCCCGAGGGTCAGCACGTAGGCGGCAAAGAAGACGGGGTAGGGCGTATGCGCCTGAAACCAGGACAGCACGGGGATCATGCAAAAGCCGTCCCGGGCGATGTAGAACATATTGAAGGTGTAATCCCCCGCAAAGCCCAGCGCCATTTCCAGCTCGTTGAGGATCAGGGCGATACAGGGCATGGGCAGGTAGACGGCGGCGGCGGTCAGGGCGGTTTTCACCGACGGGGTAACTGCCTCGGTGAGCCAGAGATACAGCCCGAAGATCAGCATCCCGCCGTGCCAGAGCATGGTGTGGACGTCGAGGAACAGGATCTCGTGGAACACGTCGGGGGCGGGGTAGAACAGCACCGCGCACCCCGCCACGGGGGAGTAGGTGGCCAGGAAATCCAGAAGCGCCCCGCGAAGCTTCCCCATCGCCGTGGGCAGGCACATGGCCACCAGCGCCACGTAGATGGGGGTGGAGCAGAACTGGAAGGGGAATCTGTCCCAGTTGTACGCCCAGCCCAAGGTCGGGTCGTAGCTGTAGACGATCTGCTTGCCAACCTCCAAGAGAAGCAGTCCCACGCCGAAGACCATCAGACAGCGGCGGAGGTTGACCTCTCCCCGCGGCAATTTGCGGCGGAAGATCACCATCAGCACGCAGATACACAGAATGACCGCCAGCGAGGCCAGATGGAACAGGCCGAAGGGCACGGGGCGCAGGGCAAAGCGCGGGGTGGTATCCAAAAGCCATTCCAATAAGCGCATGGCGGTCTCCTTTCCGGGGATTTCAAATTTGGGTTTAGCGGGATGAAATCATTTTGGTTGTAGGGGAGGCTATCAGCCTCCCGCCGCCCATACAAGTTTTTGTTATCTTTACTTTTTTGAGATTCGCGGGAGGCTGATAGCCTCCCCTACGACCAGACGAAACCGTTCGATAAACCCCAATTTGAAAGTTTACGGCTCCCCCTTACGAGGGAGCCGATGGGGATCAGTTGAGCTGCTGAATGGTGATAGAGCCGATCAGATATTCCACGGTGGTCAGGCCGTAGAACAGGAGGTCGTCGGTACCGCCGGGGGTACTGGACTCAAAGGTAACGGTCAGGAGACGGCTGTTATCCGGGTCTGCCTCTATCTTGTAGCTCACCTCGCCGGAGTTCTGTACGCCGCCCTGCATGTGGAGCATAACGAACGCGCCGCGGGGCAGGGTGGTCGCCAGATTGCCCAGCACGTCGTAGACCTGGAAGGTAACGCGGAATCGCTTACCGCCCGTCAGGTTGTTGGGCAGAGAACCGAAGGTGAAGTTCTCGTTGGCGTAGTAGAAGGTGTCGCCGAAGCCGTTCTCACGGAGGAGGGCTGCCGTCTTTTCGGGAAGCAGAGCCGTTGCGGCGTAGGCGGCGTGGCCGGTATCCATGAGATTGCCCTCGGTGAAGTCGAAGGTGTAGCCCGCCTTCAGCTCCTCGGCGGTGAGGGTGTGGAAGTCGTCGCGGGAGAGGAATACGTCGGGCTTCAGGGACTTGGCCTGGGTGATGGTGAAGTCACCGATGTACATGTCGGCGTACTTGGCGGGGGTGTTGCTCACATAGAAGGTCAGAGACTTTTCACCGGTACTGCCCACCGTCCAATCCAGCTCGAAGTGGTAGAAGCCCTCGCCCGTAAACAGGCCTTCGGCCAGTACGCGGTTGCCGGGGGTCTCGTCTATGGCCAGCAGGTAGATCTTGGTGTCCTCTCTCGGCTGCATGGCCGAGGCGATGTAGGCGTCGATGGAGAGGTGATAGGTCTTGCCCTGTACGTAGTAGCCGGGGTCGGTAAAGCCGGTAAAGTCGCCCAGCGCACCGTTGACGTGGAGCACCACGCCCGACTCAAAGCCGGATTCGGCGTTCAGAATCGCGTTCTTCACGGTCTCGTCGGCAATCTTATCGTAGGTCAGAACCTCGCCCTTCTTGCCGATGGTGAGATCCTTCGACCAAATGAAGGTGTGGCCGTTATACAGCTGATCCTGGGAGGGATTCTTGGAGGAGGTGGCGGTGACGTTGACCTTACCGATATACACGGTCATACCTGCAGGGATATCCAGATAGATCCCCGTATTGCCGTCCTCGGCGTTGTAGAGGAAGCCTGCGGTGGCGATGGCGCCGCTCTCGGTGAACAGAGCCTCGTTCAGAGCCGTGGCAGCATCCCCCTTGAGGAATCCCGCCGTGCCGGCCGCGGCTCCGCCTGTAGCCGTGGCGTAGTAGTTGATGGCGAACATGTAGGACTTCTCGTTCTTATGGAACTCGGGGAGGAAGTCAGCCGACAGACCGCCCAGGATGTAGCGGGTGCCGCTCTCGCCGCCCGTCAGCACCAGCACGCGGTCGGCAAAGCCGTCGTTGACGGAGAGCAGATCGCGGATGGCGGCATCCTCCAGATTGGCCAGAGGCAGGACGGTTGCGCCCTCCACGGGCATCATGTATTTGGTCCAGTCGTAGATCGCGGTGTTCACGAAGTCGATTTCCCCGGGCTTGATGACGTGGGGAACCGTGGTCATCTTACGATTCTTGTACGTGAACAGTCCCTCCTCGGTCCAGGTATCGCTCTCGGTGTAGGTCACGTTACGGCCTGCGGCGATCCTGGCGCCGCCGTTGAAGGTACAGCCCCAGAAGCCGAAGTCCACCATAGCCTTGCGTACCGCGCCGCCTGCGGCACCGATGTCGATGCTGCCGCCGTTGAAGGTACAGTTGATGTAATCGATGTTACCGGGCAGAGGACCCTCTACGCTGCCGTCCTCGCGGATCCAGGTGATGAGCATATCGAACACGCAGTTCTCGATGCGGATCTCGCGGCGGAAGCGGAAGGTACCCGTGAAGCGGGAGTTGGTGACGGTGGAGCCGGGAGCGCAGGTGTCGCGGTTGCCCACACGCCATCCCGCCTCGGCCTTTTTCAGATCCTCGCCGTATTCCAGCACGAGATCCGTGGTACCGTTGGGATTGGAGATCACGCGGCGGACGGTTGCCATACCCGCGTACAGACCCTTATCGTTGAACACGTCGATGATGTCGCCCTCACGGCAGTTAAAGGGATGGTAGGAGCCGTGGGTGTAGAGCTCATAGTTGGAGACGGTGAACTGGTTTTCGTTCTTGACCGCGGTGATGTAGCCCAGGGTATTGCTGACGTTGAACACGTCGTCGAACAGCACGTCCACGTCGCACTCGTTCCAATGGATGGGACGGCGGTTGTCCTTGACGTGGTAGCCGTCGCGCCAGGAGACCATCTTGATCTCGCGGTTATTCTGCTCGCCGGGGATGTAGTCCACGTTCTCGAAGTAGATCTCGGCGTCGTTCTCGCGGACGTTGGCGATGAAGGAGGGAGCCGCCCAAATCTCAATGTTCTCAAAGGTCAGGCATCCCGTGTTGTTGGCGATGTAGATGATCTCGCTGAGGTAGTTACCGATACCGGGGTTGGGTACAAACACCTTGTCGCCCACCTTATAGCCGTGGCTCTCGGTCTGGTACTCCACCTTCAGCTCCTTGGAGGCGGTCTTTCTCATGGTGTTGATGAACTGGTGGGGTCTCTGCTGGGTACCCTCGTTGTACTCAATGGAGAAGTTGGTGTAGCTACGGCTGTCCACGTAGTCCTGGTTGGGCTCGATATCGGTGGCATAGGTGACGAACGCGCCGTCCACCGCCTTGACGGTACCCACCAGGTAGGGGGATGCCTGCAGGTCGAACTTCATGTTGCAGAAGCGGATATCCGAGCTGGCCACGATGGCAAAGTAGTTGACGCCGGGAGCGAAGCGGAAGATCGATCCGCCGCCGTCCACGGTGACGCCGTCGGCGCTGTTCATGGCGAAGGGAGTGCCGAAGCCCGATGCGTTGCGGTCGGTGGAGCCGATGTAGTAGGTCTTGCCCGACTCAAATTGCAGGGTCGCCTTCTGCTCGATGGCGGCCTCGATGGCTCGGCCGATGGCAGGGCCGTCGTCGGTTTTGCCGTCGCCCTTGATGCCGAAATCAGCGGCCTTGAGGACCACCTCACTCTTGGCACCCGCCTGCTCCTTGGGGTACTCGGAGCGGTTGATGGGTTCGGGAACGGGTTCGGTCTCGGGAGCCTCGGTGGGAGCCTCGGTGAGCGCCTCGGAAGCCGCTTCGGTAGCATCCTCGGTGACGTCACCCGTAGCAGGAAGCGTATCGGCTCCGGTGTCCGCGGGAGTATCGGTCTGCTTGCAAGCGGCGAGTGCGAAACAAAGTGATGTCAGGAGCATCAAGCTCACGACCAAAATCAGTCGGCGCAGAGTATGAGTCGTTTTCATAGGCTGTTCCTTTCTTTCCCTCATGGAAATATGGATGTGGATATATTATACCATAAAAAAGAGGGAATTGCAATAGTTTTTAGTGAACAATAAACAGAAACGAGCAAATTTATTCTACAAGCCGCAGGAATATCAGTTTACACAAACACGGGTCTTTGTTTTCGTGCATTATGCCATACGTGGTTGGTCTTGACAAATCCCCCGTTTTGTATTATAATAGTGCAATAGTTTTTACTACACTAAAGTGATAAAGGAGACGGACTTTCATGAAGCCTCTTCACAATTCCGACGTGGACGCCCTCTTTGAGGCGATCCTCTCCCTGCAGAGCGTCGAAGAATGCTACGCGTTCTTTGAAGACGCCTGCACCATCAAGGAAATCCTCGACATTTCCCAGCGGCTCAAGGCGGCCAAAATGCTGGCGGCGGGCGTGAATTACGCCGAGATCAGCCGGGAGACCGGCATGAGCACCGCCACCATCAGCCGAGTCTCCAAGTGCCTGGAATACGGCGCGGGGGGCTATAAGCTGGCGCTGGAAAGAAATGCAGAATGCAAAATGCAAAATGCAAAATTGGAGAACGAGGAGTAAATCCACATGAACATCACCTATCTCAAGCCCGAGGAGAGGGCGGTCTACGCCCTGCGGGAGCTCTACCGCGGCTACGGGTATCTGCCCTTCAAAATGAGCAAATTCGAGGAGTACGACCTCTACGTCCGCAACAAGGATTTTCTGGTGAGCGACCGCATCATCACCTTCACCGATATGGGCGGCAAGCTTCTGGCCCTCAAGCCCGACGTCACCCTCTCCATCATCAAGAACAGCGAGGACATCCCCGGCTACAAGCAGAAGGTCTGCTACAACGAGAACGTCTACCGCGTATCGGGCAGTACCCATCAATTCAAGGAGATCCTGCAGACGGGTCTGGAGTGCATCGGGGATCTGGATACCTACGATATCTGTGAGGTGGTCACCCTGGCCGCCGCTTCCCTGTCCACCGTCAGCCAACGCTTCGCCCTGGATATCTCCCACATGGGTATTCTCTCGGCCATGCTGGACGAGATCACCCCCGACACGGATACCCGCCGCGAGATCGCCCGCTGTATCTCGGAAAAGAACACCCACGACCTCGCTCGCGTTTGCGCCGAGGCGGAGATCAGCGAAGAGGACACCGAAAGCCTCTGCGACTTCGTGGGCATTTACGGCGATATGGACAGCGTGCTGACCCGTCTTGCTCCCCTGACCCACCGCTTTGAGGCGGTTTCGGTGGCCATTTCCGAGCTGACAACCCTCCGCGACCACCTGAGGAATACCCCTTACGCCGACCGCGTCCGCTTCGATTTCTCCATCATGAACGATATGCGCTACTACAATGGTGTGGTCTTCTGCGGCTACCTCGACGGCATCTGCGAGTGCGTGCTGTCGGGCGGTCAGTATAATAAGCTCATGAAGCGCATGGGCCGCGGCGCAGGCGCCATCGGCTTTGCCCTGTACCTCGATCTTCTGGAAGGCATGGAGGACGCCTCCCCCGCCTATGACGTGGACGTGCTGGTGCTCTACGACGCCACCACCGCCACCGAGGCCGTCACCGCCAAGGTGGACGCCCTGCGCGCCGAGGGCAAGACCGTCTCCGCCCAGAGAGCCATTCCCGAAAAGCTCCGCTACGCCACCCTGTGCGACCTGAGAAAGGAGGGGGCAAGATGATCAATATTGCTCTTCCCAAGGGGAGACTTGGCGAGAAGGTCTACGCCATGTTCGCCGAGGCGGGCTACGAGTGCCCTGCCCTTCTGGAAAACTCCCGCAAGCTCATTTTCGAGAACCCCGAGGCGGGGGTGCGCTACTTCTGGGTCAAGCCCTCGGACGTAGCCATCTACGTGGAGCGGGGCGCCGCCGATATCGGCGTGGCGGGCAAGGGTATTCTGCTGGAATATCAGCCCGGCGTCTTTGAGCTTCTCGACCTCGACCTCGGCAAGTGCCGCATGGCGGTAGCCGCCAAAAAAGACTTCTACGACGACGGAAGCCGCACCCTCCGCGTGGCGACCAAGTTCACCAATATCGCCGCTCGCTACTACGCATCCAAGTGCCGCGAGATCGACATCATCCATCTGAACGGCTCCATTGAGATCGCCCCCATTCTGGGGCTGTCCGACGTCATCGTGGACATCGTGGAGACGGGCAAAACTCTGGTGGAGAATAATCTGGAGGTCAAGGAGACCATCCTCCCCATCTCCGCCCGCCTCATCTGCAACAAGGCGGCCTTCCGCTTCAAGACTGCGGAAATTGAGAAAATCACTTCTTTCATGAAAGCACAGGTAAAGACCAATGATTAAGATTTACAAGTACGGCGAGGTTTCCAACGACGAGATCTTCGCCCGTGACAATATCGCATCCAATGTAGAGGGTGTCGTCACCGCCATCATCGCCGACGTCGTGGAGAACGGCGACAAGGCTCTGTACGCCTACGCCAAGAAGTTCGACAAGGCCGAGCTGACCTCTCTGGAAGTCACCGCCGAGGAAATCGATGAAGCGGTAGCTTCGGTCGCCCCCGAGTTTCTGGACATTCTTAGGGAGGCCGCTGTCAACATCCGCGCCTTCCACGAAAAGCAGGTTCGCAACAGCTTCATCATCAGCGAGCAGGACGGCGTGGTGGTAGGTCAGAAGGTGACCCCCATTGAGAAGGTGGGACTCTACGTCCCCGGCGGCACCGCCGCCTACCCCTCCACCGTGCTGATGGATGCCATCCCCGCCAAAATCGCGGGTTGTTCGGAAATCGTCATGGTGACCCCTCCCTCGGCTTCGGGCAAGGTCAATCCCGTCATCCTCGCCGCCGCCAAGGTGGCAGGGGTGACCCGTATCTTCAAGATGGGCGGCGCCCAGGCCGTGGCCGCTTTGGCTTACGGCACCGAGAGCGTGCCCCGCGTAGACAAGATCGTAGGCCCCGGAAACGCCTACGTGGCCGAGGCCAAAAAGCAGGTCTTTGGCCGTGTCTCCATCGACATGATCGCGGGCCCCAGCGAGATTCTGGTGGTCGCGGTCGCCACCTGCAACCCGAGGTTCGTGGCCGCCGACCTGCTCTCGCAGGCCGAACACGACCGCATGGCCTCCGCCGTTCTGGTCACCGATACCTATGAGCTGGCCGAGGCCGTCTCCGCCGAGCTGGAGCGTCAGATCCCCCTGCTCCCCCGCGCCGACATCGCCCGCGAGTCCATCGACAAGAACGGAAAAATCATTGTGGCAGGAGGCAATCTCATGCTGGCCATCGACATCGCCAACGAGATCGCCCCCGAGCATCTGGAGCTGTGCATGGACAACCCCTTCGACTATTTGGACAAGGTCAAGCACGCGGGCTCCATCTTCATGGGCAAGTACTGCCCCGAGGCTCTGGGCGACTACTTCGCAGGCCCCAACCACACCCTGCCCACCAGCGGCACGGCGCGGTTCTCCTCCCCTCTGTCGGTGGATGATTTCGTCAAGAAGTCCCAGTTCACCTACTACACCCGCGAGGCACTTTCGGGGGTGGCCGACAAGGTGGCCTACTTCGCCGAAAAAGAGGGTCTGTCCGCCCACGCCAGAAGCGCCACCGTCCGCTTCGAGGGGGACGAAGCATGAGCCGCTACTTTACCCACAGGCTTGACAAGCTGACCCCCTACACCCCCGGCGAACAGCCGCGGGATATGCAGTATATCAAGCTCAACACCAACGAGTCCCCCTTCCCTCCCTCCCCCGCCGTCATCGAGGCGGCCAAGGACGAGGCGGGACGGCTCCAGCTCTACTCCGATCCCACCTGCCGCGAGCTGACCGACAAGCTGG
>JAZRIF010000222.1:0-5679 GCA_045645165.1 Eubacteriales bacterium | reverse complement strand
CATAGGAATCTCACCTCCCCCGGGTACTCCGCAGGCAGCGCCTTTCGGCTACTGAAGTATCATTATCCCTCACGTTTGTCATCGCCCTCTGTCGGTGGTAATCCGACTTCACTCAAAGTATCGTTTGATCGCTCCCTCCTTAAAGGGAGATCTTGGCGCACCTTTTGAGCTTGGCTTTTTCACTCATCGCAAATGTAACGTGGGTAAAGTGCTTGATGAATGGGTATTCAATTGTCTGGTTACATCTGATTATCCTTACTTGCCGGCAATCGGATTAGAATACTTTTTGATGATGTCTTGTAAAATAGCCAGTTCTTCCCCTGCCAGTGTTTCGGATAACCGTTTTAGCAAGTCGATTTGCACAGGACTCATGTACTTGAGGCCGAGAAAATATCCCTCTGCGATCCGCACACCGCCTCCTGTGCCCCTCGACGTCTCTATGGGGTATGAACACATGAGGATCTGCAAATCGCGATCTACGGTATTTTTCGACACGTTGAACTCCTGCATCAGTTTGGATCTTGTAGTCGATCTGACTTCACACAGGTATTCGAGCATCTGCTGTCGTCTCTCAGTTGTAGCCCGCATGTGTTCACACCTCCTTTCTTTGCTTTGTGACAATATTCTACAAGGTCAATTCCCCACCTAATGGGGACTTAGAAAAAATATTTTAATTTTTTTAGAACTTTTTTGCGGTTATTGGCATTTTATCAGCTAAGCCAACTGAAATTCAATGAAATTTACTGAATAATACTGAAAATAACTGTTGGCTGCGAACCAACGAAAACGAAAAGAAGCCGCCGACGCGACAGATCATCCTATGGTTAAACCATAAGATTTTCTATCGTATCGGCGGCTTCACAACTTAGCGATTAGCATCGCAATTCTGGCATTACCAACCAATTTCAAGGCAGGACCTGAAGGACGACTTAACGTAGCACTATTTCAGCCAGGCATCCTCCGTCGTTTGCCGTATTCAATTTTCTTTCCGGGCGGTATCAACCGCTCAACCGTTCTGCACCTTTTGGCAGGGTTACTTCGATCAGATCTTGGCGTCTGCTCTTATAGGAACGAACCATGGCCACACCGCATCGTTTGCATTGAAATCGGTGCTTGCCATTCTGATCCCGATACCCGGTACTCAACGTTCCGCAATTAGGACAGTATATTTGCACGACTGTCCATGTATTCAATTCTCTTTGAACCATCTGGTTACCTCCCTCAATACATCTTAATACAACTCACCAGAACACCTTGGATCATGCAATCCTCCGCTTCCACAATGATATCGGACATGGCTTTGTTTTCCGGATGAAGCACGATCTTCTTCCCTTTGTGATAAATACGCTTCAAGGTGCTTTCTCCGTTGACCAAGGCGGCTACGATCTCCCCATCCTCGGCGGTATTCTGCTGCTTCAGAACCACGAAATCGTTTTCCCGTATTCCAACGTCGATCATACTTTCACCATAGGCACGGAGAATAAACAAATTTCCGTTACCAAACAATGCCGAGGGAAGCGCATAACATTCCTCAATATTCTCGATTGCTTCGGTAGGGCTTCCGCAGGCAATATCGCCAACGAGGTAAGCCATAGTGGTTTCACCGGGCTTTAACTGAGGGATCACTTCAATATTACCGAGCTTTGTTCTGGTGATCCTTCCCTCATTCTCCAATGCTTTGACATAGCGCTGGACCAAATTAAGCGAGCTCATATTCATAGCTTGCATGATCTGGCGGTAAGTGGGGGCTTGGCCGTTTTCCTTTTGATATTCAATGATATACTGTTCCATGGACAGCAGTCTTTCTTGATTCAAGGTTCTCATATTCGCTCCTCCTCTCTATATTGAACCGTTTGTTCAATTCACTGTGTTCGTATTATACCACGGATCAAACGCCGTGTCAATAGGAATTTCAACAAGAAAAACGAGGTCGCACTTTTGGTTACGACCTCGTATAATGCAGTCATTAAATTGGTAGGTTACAGGAACTTTTGAAGCAGCTCGTGAAACGCCTGCTTGACTTCCTCCGGGGCTACGATCTTGATTTTTCCACCGTAATTAAACAACCATGAATAAAAGGTAGAACAGGCTGTGACAGGTTCTGTAATGAGGAAATGATCCTCGTCTTCGCCGGGTTGGATCGTAATACCCTCTCCGAAACGGTCAATCACCTTTTCCATTACGTCATATGTACAGGACAGGGTCACATCGGTGGTTCCGTCACCATACATTAGAAACATGGAACCGCAGTACGCCGACAGGTCGAAGTTTTCGGGTAATGGAAGTCTTTCTTCTTCCTCCATCTGAATGGCACAAATCTTGTCCACGCGGAATTTGTGAATACAGTTCTCTCCCTTCCGCATACGGCAACCGATCACGAAATAACTGTCCATATTCCAAACCAACGCGTAGGGGCTGAACTTGTATCGATAGCCATCAAAGCGCAAGGACTTCTTCCCTTCTCGGTCGTATCCGTAATACTGGAAGGTGACCTGTTTATTCCGATTGATCGCTGTATTCAGCCAATCTGCCATGGTCAGAGTATTCTTATCGTTGTCCTTTAATTTACTGACAAACAGATTACGTCGAAGATCCTCCGATTGATTCTTATTTGCCAACTGTGCGATCCGCTCTACAAGCTCCTCGGTTTGCTCCTGTGGAATGAATTTCGCCGCTTGCACCGCGTCGATCATCAGTTTCAGCTCAAAGGATGAAAAGTGTCGGCTGGCAAAGAAATACTGATACTGGGTGCTACGATTGCGGATGATATCGAAGCCCAAATCTTGCAGGGCTGTAATATCGCCGTCGATAGTCTTGGAAATGGCTTCAATGCCCTGCTCGGAAAGATGAGTTTGAATCTGTGCCAACGTTACAGGGTGCTCCTCGTCGGTATGCTCCCACAAATATTTCAAAACGTAGAGGGCACGGAAACGGTCTGTTTTGGGCATGATTAACCTCCAATGATGTATTTTTGACAAACTCCCCCACCCTTGCGGGCGGGGGAGCGGCTCCCGTATGAAAGGAGTTGGAATAGGCAAATTGTTCTTTATCTCTGCACGCGGCCCGAGCCGTCACCGCCGGCCAACTTTTCTACCTCGGAGACGCTGACGCGGTTGAAGTCCCCTTCCACGGAGTGTTTGAGGGCGGAAGCCGCCACGGCAAACTCAATAGCGGCTTGAGTGGATTTGCCTGTCAGCAGGGAGTAGATCAGGCCTGCTCCAAAGCTGTCGCCGCCGCCCACGCGATCCACGATGTGGAGGTGGTAGGACTTGGAGAAGCAGTAGCTCTCGCCGTCGTAGAGCATGCCCGCCCAGTCGTTGTCGCTGGCGGAGATGGAGGAGCGGAGGGTAATGGCCACCTTTTCAAAGCCGAACCGATCTGCCAGCTGCTTGGCTACGGACCTGTAGCCCTCGTGATTGAGCTTGCCACCGTAGATGTCGGTGTTCTCAGCCTCGATGCCGAAGACATCCTTGGCGTCCTCCTCGTTGGCGATGCAGACGTCCACGTAGGTACAGAGCTTGGTCATGGCCTCCCGGGCCTCAGCTCTGGTCCAGAGCTTGCCGCGGTAGTTGAGATCGCAGGAGATCTTGACCCCGTGAGCCCGGGCGGCCTTGCAGGCTTCCAGGCAGATACCCACCAGCTCACCACCCAAAGCGGGGGTAATGCCGGTAAAGTGGAACCAGTCTGCCCCCTCAAAGATGGCATCCCAGTCGAAATCAGCGGGCTTGGCTTCGGCGATGGCGGAATGGGCACGGTCGTAGATGCAGACCGATCCCCGCTGGGAAGCGCCCTTCTCCAGGTAGTAGATACCTACGCGGTCGCCGCCGCGAACGATCTTGGAGGTGTCCACGCCGAAACAGCGCAGGGAATCCACCGCCGCCTGGCCGATGGCATGCTTGGGAAGCTTGGTCACGTAGGTGCTGTCCAGACCGTAATTGGCCAAAGAGACCGCTACGTTGGCCTCGCCGCCGCCAAAGGTGGCCTGCATCTGATCGTTCTGGAAGAAACGGTAGTAGCCATTGGGGGCAAGACGCAGCATGATCTCGCCGAAGGTTACAACTTTGCTCATTGGTCTGCCTCCATTTTTGCAAGGGACTCCTTGACAAAGAAGCTGCCACCGATGGCCGCTACCTTGTCAAAGGCTAAGAATTCGTCAATGTTGGAGCGATCCACCCCTCCTGTGGGGATGAACTTTACCTGTGGGAAGGGGGCGGAGAGTGCCTGTAAGGCCTTCAGACCGCCGTAGATATTGGCAGGGAAGAATTTGACGGTGGTGATGCCCAGCTCCAGGGCTGCCATGATCTCGGTAGGGGTCACACAGCCGGGGTAGTAGGGGATATTCCGCGCGTTGCAGATCTCGGCTACGGCAGGAGATAAGCCGGGGGAGACGATAAAGGTCGCCCCGGCCGCCAGCGCGGCCTGACATTGCTCGGCGTTGATGACGGTGCCCGCGCCGATCTCCATGTCCGGGTGATGGGCTGCGGCGTAGGCAATGGCCTCGGCGGCGCAGGACGTACGGAAGGTGATCTCGGCGCAGTGAATGCCGTTATTCTTGAGGGCGTTCAGGATCCTGTCTGTCTCGGAGAGCTCCTTGATCACGACGACGGGAATAAACTTTTCCATAATCATCATACTCCATTCTGAAAGTTTTGGAAGGGGGCCCGGGGAAAGCTTTTTTCGAAAGGTTTTCCCCGACTGATCCCCATTAGACCCCCGAATAGGCCGCGAATCCGCCGTCGATGGGGAGGACGACACCGGTGATGGCCGATGCCGCGCGGTCGTCGCACAAAAACAGGGTCGCGCCCAAAAGCTCGGAGGCGTCCAGGTAGCGGTGGGTGGGGGTGCCGTTCAAAATCTTACCCGAGCGGGCGGTGGGGGTGCCATCCTCGTTGAACAGGAGCTTGTAGTTCTGGGCGGATACCAGGAAGCCGGGAGCGATGGCGTTGCAACGGATGCCCGTACCCGCAAAGTGGGTGGCCAGCCACTGGGTGAAATTGGAGATACCGGCCTTGGCCGCCGAGTAGGCGGGGATCTTTGTCAGCGGGGTGTAGGCGTTCATGGAGGATATGTTCAGGATGCAACCACTGCCCCGGGCTACCATATCCTGAGCGAAGGCCTGGGTGGGCAGGAGGGTGCCCTGGAAGTTGAGCTTGAAAACGAAATCCACCCCGTCGGCCTCCAGGTCGAAGAAGGATTTGCCTCCCTCCTTCGCCTCGTGTTGATACTCGTTGTCGGTGGTAGCGCGGGGATTGTTGCCGCCGGCGCCGTTGATGAGGATGTCACAGGGACCCAGATCCGCCACCACGGCCTCGTGCACAGCCGCCAGCATGGCGGGATCCAGGACGTCGGCCTTGTAGCCCTTACAGGTAAAGCCCTCGGCGCACAGCTCGTCGGACAGCGTCTTGACGGCATCCTCGTTGAGGTCAAGAGCAGCCACCTTGGCGCCCGACTGGGCGAACGCGCGAGCCATAGCCGAGCAGATCAAGCCCCCCGCGCCGGTGATGACGACGACCTTGCCGGTGTAGTCGATATTCAAAGGAAGATTCAGCATGGATTTGTACCTTTCCCATTATTTGATTTTTGTTGGCGGGGATTTCAAATTCGGGTTTAACGGGGAGCGCCAGGGCTCTGCCCTGGACCCGCTTAAACCCTTCTTGGAAGAAGGGTTTAAGAATCCCA
>JAZRIF010000221.1:0-10214 GCA_045645165.1 Eubacteriales bacterium | reverse complement strand
TGGACTTCCTAAAACTTTCAAAATGGTTATTTATCAATATCTTTTTTGAAAGTTCTTGAAAAGGGGTCTGGGGAAAAACTTCTTTCAAGAAGTTTTTCCCCGGGCGCTCTCTCGCTCCCCACAAACTGCAATTTCTCATTCCAGCGGGATATCGTCGGCATCCTGGTTACGGAAGGTTACGGTGATCACGGTTCCCCGCTCCACCGTAGTACCGGGAGCGTGAGATTGTGCAACGGCAACGGCGCCGGAGCCACTCATGTAATTATTGGTTCCCTCAATGCGGATATTCAAGCCGTGATTGGCCAGAATCTCATTGGCGGTCACAGCGCTCTTGCCCGACAGATCGGGGACGGTAACGGTCGTCTTTTCAGGTTCAGAATCGGTGTAAAGAATGATTTTGGCGTTCTGGGATTCCACCTTGGTGCCGGGAGCGGGAGACTGGGAGCGTACCATGCGGCCGCTGCCTACGATCTCCACCTCAAAGCCTCGGAGCTCAGCCTCGGCCTCGGCAATGGTATCGTACAGACTCACGAGATTGGGGGTTTCAAGAGCCAGATTCGCCAATTCCTTATCGGTGTAGACGGCTTCCACGCCCAGATAAGGCAACGTATCACGCATGACGTTCGCAAGATAGGGAGCCGCCACAACGCTTCCGTAGAGCACGCCCTTGGTGGGTTCATCCACCAGAATGATCACGGCGATCTCGGGATCGTCGGCGGGTGCAAAGCCCACGCAGGAGCAAACGTAATATTCCTTACCGGTTTCGTTTTTCTTATCGATTTTCTCGGAGGTACCCGTCTTGGCGGCTACGCGATAGCCCGCCACGTAGGCGTTCTTCGCACCTGCACCGCCCGACACACCCTGCTCCAACACCTCCGCCAGCTTTTGGGCGGTGGAGGAGGAGATGATCTGGCGCTTGGTATCAGCGGCAAACGTCTGAATCACGTTTCCCTCGCTGTCCAGCACTTCCTTGACCATACGAGGGGTCATCAGATATCCACCGTTGGCCACAGCCGTCACGGCCATGATCTGTTGGATGGGACTGACCTTGAAGTTCTGTCCGAAGGAGGCAGTAGCCAGATCCAGCTCCGAGAACGCGGATTCCTGATAGAAAATGCTGGTTCCCTCGCCGGGCAGGTCGATGCCCGTCTTTTCCAGGTAGCCGAACGCGCGGAAGTAGTTGTAGAATTTTTCCCGTCCGACCCGTCCGCCCATGATCATGAGCACGGGGTTGCAGGAATTCTGCAGACCGACAGCAAAGGTCTGGGAGCCGTGACCCTCGATCTTATGGCATCGCATCTTGATCCCCAACACCGTGTGGTAACCGGGGCAGTAGAAATGCTCGTTCTCCACCACCAGATTCTCCTCGTAGGCCATGGACGCGGTGACGATCTTGAAGGTGGAACCGGGCATATAAACCTCGGTCACCGCCTTGTTGGACCAGGTCGCCAACTGCAATTCCTGCTTGAGCTTCTCATATTCCTCAGAGTCCGCTTCCAGACCGGAGGCATCCAGCACCGCTTGATCCTCCTCGTTCATCTTGCGGGGGTCGTTGAGATCGAAGAAAGGGTAGGTAGCCATCGCCAGAACCTCGCCGGTTTTCACGTCAAGCACCATGCCGGTGGCGCGATTCTTTCCTCCCGACTCAATGTAGGCGGTACGCAGTTGCTCCTCCAGTGCCGACTGGATATTGATATCCAGCGTGGTCACGATGGAGTTTCCGTCCTGCGCTTCGATGTAGCTTTGATATTCGTAGGGCATCTCGTTTCCGTGGGAATCGCGAGCCGTGATATACTTACCGTTGGTGCCCGCCAGAAGGCTGTTGTATTTCAGCTCCAACCCGTACTGTCCCGCGCCGTCACTTCCCGTGAAGCCGAGCGCGTGGCACGCGAGGGTACCGTTGGGGTAGTAACGAGTGGTTCCGGCCTGCAAAAAGACCATATCCTCCAGATCATTATCCTTGATGACCTTGCGAACCTGTCTTGCAACCTCTTCATCCACATTGCGGGCGAGGGTGCGATCCATGTACTTGATCTGGGTCGTCTGCTGCAGGATATAGTCGTATTCTACATCCAAAATGGGCGCCAGCTCCGTAGCAATCAGAACGTCGTATTTCAGCTTCTGCTCTTCGGATACCTGGGCTACGATGCGAGGCGCGATGAACACGCGGTAGGTAGTCGCGCTGGTAGCCAGCAGCACACCGTTACGGTCGTATATCTTACCGCGATCTGCAATCACCTCCGCCTCCGTGGTGATCTGGTTCTGCACCTTGTTACGGTATTTGTCGTAATCAATCGTTTGGTATTTCAGAATGCGCAGCAAAAGAAGTAAAAAAGCGGCAGCTATGAGTATGCCAATGAAGCCGGCTCGCTTCACAGTACCTGTGTCCGTGGAACGAATGGGAGGTTGCACGGCGTAACGCCTCCTTTCATAGGAAAGTGAATGAATCTTATCAACTTCGGTTTTGCAGGGGATCGGGGAAAAGCCCCGGAACGCTAAACCACAATTTACAAAAAGCAGGTGGCGAGTATTACACACGCCACCTGAAGCATCCGTATACTTCGGTCAAACGCCGTCGGGGTCAGGAGCGTCCCTTCTTAAGGTATGACACCCCGCCGCGCGTTATGCCTGTTCAAGAAAGAGATCAATCACCGATACCGAAGGCCGAAAGCAACCAGGCAAGACCTGTTTTCTTTTCGCCGTCGAGATCCTCGTCGTATACCTCCAAGTGGTCCTCCACCTTATCGGTCAGATACTCTCCGTTCAGATATTTTTCATGAACCATACCCAGCTCATTCGTGACTTTGTCCTCGATGGCCAACATATCGTTCTTGAGATCGAGCTGATCCGACAGCTCGCTATGGATTTCCCGCATTTCAGCAACGCTCTGCTTGAGCTCACTTGCCTCGCGCGTAGCCTGGCTTACCGACACCGTGCTGGTGATGACCATGGTCATGGACACCACGACCGTGACAAGTGCCGCAACCAATCCGGCAGGAATGGGACGGGAACGCTTGGCACCGCTCTCGCGGCTCGCGGTTCTCATCTCACCTTCACGGGGAAAGGTTTCGCCTGCCCACTCATTCAGCCGTACAAAGACGGGGCGAGTCATGAGCTTTTGCAGGAAAGCGGGGAGCTTGTCAGTGTCAGTAAGCCAACCGGCTTTTTTTGGCTGTTCCAGCCTCGTTTCGCGGGGATTGGCAACCGTCACAGCCTGTACGGCGGCGATGCGCTCGGCATCGGTAACGGTACGGTACTGAGGATACTTGTAGCCTCTCTGGTCATGGTAGTAGCGGGCGAAATCATCGGCAGTCATATACCGCTTGCCATCGCTGACTCCGGTACGGTAGGCATCCAGTTTCTCCTTGCCTGCAAGCTTCTCGGTTCCCACGTAGGAACCGGGTGTAATGGCTCTCGAAAGAGCCTCCTTTTTCTCCTGCTTGGCAGCATCGGTATGGATACGGCCTGCAATGCCGCGATCACGGTACCGATTGCAGAACATCTCTATGTATTGGGTCTCGGCTCCGCCGCACTCCGCCTGCTTCCGACGCAGCTCCGCAGGGTCGATCTCATCTTCGCGGACAAGTCGAGCACTGCTGCCGGCCGTGTTCATGGTCAGACGATCGTAGGCTTGCCGTTCATCCCGTTTGTACTCATGTTCCATGGACGTTCTTCCTTTCCTTTAGTCTTGAGGGCTACTTCCGCAACAAAGCGGTTTATGGTCTCGGCCGCAAAGCAACCGAATGATTCGTTATAATTTCTCAGCCACCCTGAGCTTAGCGCTGCGGGAGCGAGGATTGGTTTCCAACTCCTCCTCATCAGGGAGAATGGGCTTGCGGGAGATCACCTTGACCTGAGGTTTTTTCCCGCACACACACACGGGAAGTCCCTTGGGGCAGGTGCAACCGCTGGCCATATCGGCGAAGGTCTGTTTGACGATGCGATCCTCCAACGAGTGGAAGGTGATCACCGCCATGCGGCCTCCCTCCGAGAGCCGCTTCATAGCCGCCTCCAAAGCGGGACGGATCACATCCAGCTCGGAATTGACCTCAATGCGGATGGCCTGGAAGGAACGCTTGGCAGGATGATGCCCGCTCTCCCTGGCCGCCGCGGGAATGGCTGATTTAATGAGAGCCGTAAGTTCTCCCGTAGTCTCAATAGGCTTGTCCGCTCTCGCCTGCACGATGCGGGAGGCGATGCGCCCTGCGAACCGTTCCTCACCGTAATCGAAAAGAATGCGGCGGAGGTCATACTCGCTGTAGGTATTGACCACGTGGTAGGCGTTCTTCTCTGCCCGCATATCCATGCGCATATCCAGAGGAGCGTCCGCCATATAGGAGAATCCCCGCTCGGGGGTATCCAGCTGATAGGAAGAAACGCCAAGGTCGAGGAGAATACCGTCGATCTTGTCGATCCCGAGGGTATCCAGCACGTCGGCCACGTGGCAGAAGTTGTTGCGCACCACCTGTGCGCGCTCACCCAAGGGGGCAAGCTTGGCCGATGCCGCCTTGATGGCTGCTTCGTCCTGGTCTATGGCAATCAGACGGCCTGTTGTCAACCGTCTGGCAATTTCAAAGGAATGTCCGCCGCCACCGGCTGTTCCATCTACGTAGATACCGTCAGGCTTGATGGCCAGGGCATCCATGCAGGGCTCCAGAAGCACCGAACGGTGTGCGAAGGTCTGTCCTCCGATGTCAACGGGGGTACCGTTCACCGAAAGATCGGGATACTCCGATTTCACGTTCTCTTTATCGCTCATGGTTACAACCCCATCGCTTCAAGAGCTTCGCGGAGCTCGTCGGCGTCTTCATCGCCCACGATGCGGTCGTACTCTTCAGCAGACCAGATTTCCGAGTAATCACCACAACCCACCACAACGGCTTCCTTGATGATCTTGGCATGCTCGATGAGGGTCGTGTTCAGAACCACGCGCCCCTGAGAATCGGGCTCGGCAGTCACGGCGTCGCGGTACAGGAAGCGAAGGATCTTTTCAGAATCGGCTCGCTTCATCTGCTTAATGGGCGCGATGAAGGCCTGCCAATTTTCTTCCGAATAAACCTTCAGGCAGGACTCGCGAATATCTCTGACGATAATGAAGGAAGTCCCCAAAACTTCCCGATGCTTCGCGGGAATGAAAAGTCGCTTTTTCGGGTCTATGGCGTGTCTGTATTCACCGGTCAGCATTCCGAGATCCTCCTTTCGCGGTATTGGCAAGCCTGTTCGCTCACGTTTGTGTCAGTTTTGAGAAGATTTGCACCACTTTTCCACCATTTCGCTCCACTTCTCACCACTTTGTGCCACAATTATAATATAATATAGGAATTTTTGCAATAGGGTAACACGTCAATTTACATTTCGTTCCATAATTGTTTACCATTTATTCACGATATTCGGGTCTATTTCACCACTTGTGGGGTAAAGTGGGGAGGAAAGTGGGGCAGAATCACAAGCCGGTCCGCCAAGGTGGGGGAAGAGAGAAAAAGCTCCCCCTACTTCCCTCCCCGATCCTTCCGCACACGGAAAAAGAGGGATTTCAATGCCTTTCCGTCAAATGGAATAAGGGGGTAAAGATAGCGTCTCGTTTCGGTGACGGTAACGTTGGTGAGCAGAAGGATGACAATGCCTACGACCCCCGCGCCATAGCCCCAGATCCCCCCGATGGCCGTGAGGATCAAAAGCCCCATCCGCATGAATTTGAAGGCATACCCCAGCTCATAACTCCGCTGGGTGAAATTGGCAATGGCCACGAAGGCCATATACAGGATCACCTCGGGGATGAGCCATCCGATGTCCACCGCAAAATCACCGAGGATGAGTCCCCCCACCACCGAGAGAGAATTGGAGAGCATACTCGGGGTATTCAGGGAGGCCATGCGGAGACCGTCGATCATGAATTCCACCAGAAGAAGCTGGGCTATGATGGGGATGCGCCCCGTCTCGGTGGGGATGATGAAGGACAGCCAATTCGGCAAAAGGTCGGGGTGGCGGATCAGCAGATACCAGGTGGGAGTCAGAAACAGGGTCAGCCAAAAGACCGCGTGGCGCACGATGCGGATATAGGTGCCCGTCAGGGGCGGGAAATAGAAGTCGTTGGTCTCCTGCATGAAGTCGAAAATGGAGGTGGGCAGGATCATGACCTGGGGAGAGGTATCGCAGATGACCAGCACGCTTCCCTCCATGAGCTGGGCCGCCGCGGTGTCGGGGCGCTCGGTGTAGCGGATTTTCGGAAACGGATTGTACCACCGCTTCTTGATGAGCACCTCCGCCAGGGACTCGTGACCCATGGCCAAAGCGTCGGTCTTCACCGAGGACAGCTTGGTTTTCACCTTATCCACCAACGCTTTATCCGCTCTGTCCTCCATGTAGCAGACAGCGATGTCGGTTTTGGAGCTGCTCCCCACGCTCACGTAGCTCATGGTCAGGGCAGGATTGCGGATGCGGCGGCGGATGAGGGCGGTGTTGAAGATGAGCGTCTCCACAAAGCCGTCCCGCGCCCCTCGCATGACCTTGTCCCCCTCGGGCTCGGTGGTGTCTCTGGCGGGGTAGGTGCGAGCGTCGACGACCACCGCGCAAGCGCCAAAGGGGGAGCCCAGCATGACCGCCGCCCCCGACAGCACCATCTGCACCGCCATAGCGGTATCGGTGATCACATCGGTCTCCACGTAGGGCAGAGCGCGGGCGCAGAAACGGATGGCGGCGGCAGTGTGGGGCGCCTCGGTGGGATTCCCCAGGCTTCCCTGCCCGTCCTCGGTGGGCAGAGTCATGCCGTCCAGGGTCAAAAAGGACATCATGAGCTTCATCATGACGGTGTCCTTGATGAAGCCGTCGATGTAGTAGAGGGTCATTTCGTCCTTGCCGATCTTGAGGGGCTTTTTGATGAGGTCGAAGTTTTCGGCCACGCGGAAAATGCCGTCGAGGAGGGCAACGTTGTCGGCGTAAGAAACGGTCAGGGGTGGATAGACAGAGGATTTTTGTTCCATGGAAAACCTCCAAAATGGTATTACGGTTAGTATATCCCCATGCGTGTAAAACATGCAAATTGCAGTTTGTAGGGGAGCGGGAGAACGCCAAAGGGAAACTTCTTGAAAGAAGTTTCCCTCTGGACACCCTTCAAGAACTTTCAAAAAGGTATTGGTAAATAATCCTTTTTAGAAGTTTTTGAGATTCCAAAGAACTTTTTTCAAAAAGTTCTTTGGTGGGGTGCAGGGGCAAAGCCCCTGCCCTACAAACCCAAATTTTCAAACCCTCTTGACCTTTTCCTCCATTTGTTATATAATAGAAGCAAATCTCAACCCAAGGAGACAACCATGAAAACCATCCGCCTGTTTGACGAGAACAGCCACCTCTATACCTTTACCGCCACCGTCCTGTCCTGCGAGGCGGGTCAGAAACCCGAAGCTCTTGACGTGGTGCTGGACGCCACGGCCTTCTTCCCCGAGGGAGGCGGGCAGTACGCCGACCCCGGAACCCTCGCGGGGTGTCCCGTCACCGACGTGCAGGAGAAGGGCGGCGAGATCGTCCACACCGTCAGCATTGCCCACCTCGGCGGCCGGCCCCATCCCTTCACCGAGGGCGCTAAGGTTATGGGTGAGGTAGACCCCGCCACCCGCTTGGCGCGGATGCAGAACCACACCGGCGAGCACATCATCTCGGGCATCGTCCACCGCCTCTACGGCTACAAAAACGTGGGCTTCCACCTGGGGGATCGGGGAGACACCCCCGACGTGACTCTGGATTTCGACGGCGTGCTGACCCGCGAGCAGCTGAACGCCATTGAAGACGAGGCCAACGCCATCGTCGCCGCCTGCCTCCCCGTAAAAGCTTACTACCCCGCCCCCGAGGAGCTGGCGGGCATGGCCTACCGCGCCAAGCTGGATCTGACCGAGGGAGTACGCATCGTGCAGATCGGTGCCGATGACGACGTCAAGGATCGCTGCGCCTGCTGCGCCCCCCACGTGGATAACACGGGGGAGATCGGCCTCATCAAGATGCTGGACTTCATTCATTATAAGGGCGGTGTCCGCATCCATATGCGGGCAGGCTCCTGGGCGCTGGCTGATTACCCCCGCCGCTATGCCGCCGTGGCCACCATGGCCGCCGCTATGTCGGTCAAGCAGGAGGACGTAACGGTGGGCTTTGACCGTCTGCAAGCCGAGATCGAGGACAAGAAACGCATCATCGCTACCCTACGCGGTAAGCTGGAGGAGCACACCATCGCCGCCATTACCCCCACCGAGGGCAGTCTCTGCCTCTTTGACGAAGGGCTGGAAGCCCTGGAGATGCGCCGTCTCCTCAACCGCGCCGTGGAAAAGTGCGGGAAGCTCTGCGGAGTGTTCTCGGGCAACGATACCGACGGTTACCGCTACGTCATCGGGCGTGGGGATGCTTCCATTGACCTGAAAAAGCACGTAAAAGACATTAACGCCGCCCTGTCGGCTCGCGGCGGCGGATCATCGGAGATGCTGCAAGGATCCTGTACGGCAACGAGGGCGGCCATTGAAACCTACTTCGCGGGAACGTAAGGGGACAAATTGCAGAATACCGTATGCAGGGCACAAAATGTTTGCAAGGAAATATCCGCTCTTTAACCGAGAACCCTTGACAGATACAGAATTATCCAGTATAATAATAGATGTAGAACGATAAACATAGGAGTACCATTATGATCATCATAGAACGCTCATCCGTTATGAACCTCGACGGCGCCATCCGCGGCGCCCGCAACCCCATGAACAGCTGGGCCAAGTCCGACAGCTACTACGACGAGAACGGCAGGTTCGTGCTGGGTCCCGTGGACATCGACTTCGGCCACCGTCTGGCCGTGTCGGGCAGTGACCACAGAAAGTTCCTCCGTCAGGTCTTCGTCACGGTGGACATCACCGCGCCCCTGTACTGGTGGAAGGAATTCGACACCTACAAGGTGGGCACCGTTGCTAACTCCTGCTCCACCATGCACAAGATCCACGCCAAAGCCTTCGACCGTGACGACTTCTCCCACGACCGTCTGGACGAGGGAGGCTTAGCCCTTCTGGACGCCACCGTGGCCTATCTGGAGGCCGAGCGGCAGAAGTTCATCGCCAACAAGGAGGATCGCCAGCCCTGGCACAACATGATCCAGATGCTTCCCTCCTCCTACAACCAGATGCGCACCGTGACCCTCAACTACGAAAACCTCATTAATATCTATTACGCCCGCCGCAACCACAAGCTGGCCGAGTGGCACACCCTCTGCGACTGGATCCTGACTCTGCCCTGCGCCGCCGAGTGGATCTGTGTCAAGGACTGACGGCGACGCATAGGATACAAGGAGGACTTCATCATGAAAAAAGTCGTACTTTTAGGCGATTCCATCCGTCTCATGGGCTACGGTCAGCGCACCGCTGAACTTTTGGGCGAGGGCTACACCGTATGGCAGCCCGACGACAACTGCCGATTTGCGTCCTACACCCTGCGGATGCTCTTTGACTACAAGGCGCAGCTGGAGGGTGCCGACGTCATCCACTTCAACTGCGGTCTCTGGGACGTCTGCGATCTCTTCGGTGACGGCGCTTTCACTCCCTTGGAGGACTACATCCGCCTCATCGCCCGCGTTGCCGCCATCCTCAAGACCTACGCCCCTACCGTGATTTTTGCGACCACAACCACCCCCGACCCCGAAATGCCGGGTCACGACATCAACCGCTTAAAGATCTACAACGCCGCCGCTGTAGCGACCCTTGAGCCCATGGGCATTCTCATCAACGATCTGTTCACTCCCGTGGCAAGCGACGTGGAGAACATGATCTGCGAGGATCACATTCACCTGAGCGCACACGGCATCGAGGTCTGCGCCAAACAGGTGGCAGACTGCATCCGTCTTGCAACGAACGACTGATTTTTGCAACCTCAAAGCATTTCTTTGGTCATAATTTCAAGATTTTTCCCTGTTTTTCGCATTTTTTTGAATATTTTTTGCAAAACCTATTGACATATTCTTGCAAGTGCGGTATAATAGGGACAATCGTTTTCACGACCACTGCCCGTGACGAAACGTTACGGGCAGTCTACATTTTTATCCATTCGGAGGTAACAGTTATGAACAGAGTGTTTAACTTTTCGGCAGGCCCCTCTATGCTTCCCGTCCCCGTTCTCGAGAAAGCTGCAGCAGAGCTGGTCTGTTACGGTGAGTCCGGTATGTCGGTCATGGAGATGTCCCACCGATCTCCGGATTACGA
>JAZRIF010000220.1:0-10215 GCA_045645165.1 Eubacteriales bacterium | reverse complement strand
ACTGCTTGCCCTCGGTCTGGCCGGTTTCGGTACTGGTGGGGGCTTCCGCGGGGGCGATGACTTCGGTGCCCTCATGGGGACATCCTGTCGTTTCGGATTCGGTTGTCTCGGTGGAATCGGTTGTCGTTTCAAAAATCGATTCCGTCTCTGTGTCTGTTTCATTACCGGCAACTGTCTCCCATGCGGTTTCGGCATCGGTGACAAGCGCGGGCGGCTCTTTCGTGTCGAGTACATCGGTCACGGATATGGTGACGGTGGTTTCGACATCGGGAGTGGGAATGCTTTCGTTGCATCCTACCAGAACAGACAGGAGAAGAACGGCGATCAAACAGGCGATCGCATTCCATTTTGTCCGTGTGAGGTTTTTCATAATGTGCATGGCCTCCGTGCAATGTAATTGTTAATATTATAACATATTATTTTCGGATAGATATGAACATTTTGAAACACAAGGTAACATTTTTGTAACGAGAAAATTGAAATTCAAACTCCCCGCAGCACTGGCTACGGGGAGTTTGAATTCAGTTTTTGATGCTATGTCGATGAATCGGATACGTATCATCGACAAAATTCAGACGAGAGACGTCCCACACCGTACCACTCCAACCGAGGGTGTCGGTGTAGAAGGAGGCCGTGTTGAGCTGTTCAAGAGAACAAGGCTCTCCGGTTTGGGTCAGAGGATTGTCTGCAGATTGATCCGATACGCTCTGTCCCTCGTAGCGGTAGCTGTTGGTGATCTTGGCTTTGGTACGTCCCGCCAACCCGCCAACATAGCAACGGTCGGTGTTGTCGCAGAGAGCCGTTACATCTCCCGATGCCCAACAGCCCGTGATATTTTGCCCGCTGCTGTGGGTTCCGATGAGGCCGCCAACATAAACGGAAAAGATGCTTTGGGCTTGTACCGTGCCTGTGGCGTAGCTATGAATGATGGAGTTCTTGGAGGCTTCTCCTACAAGTCCTCCGGCAAAAGCGGTGGACGAGGAGGAGGACACCTTTGCATACACATTCCCGTGGGCGTAACTGTTGTTTACGTTGCTTCCCGCCAGATATGCTGCAAGACCGCCTGCAGAGGCGTTGGCTGCGTTTCCGGTAGCGGTTGCGGATACGTATACCCGTGCGGAACAGTTGGAGATCTCTCCGCCGGCCTGATACCCCACCAGACCGCCCGCAAAGGAATAGACGCTTTCTTCCGTGGTATAAACCGTGACGGAGCCTTGCGCGGAGCAACTGTGAATATTTCCGTCCGTGTATCCCACCAAGCCGCCAGCGAATACCGAGGCGGATGCGGTGATATGGACGGTCACACCGGTGACATGGAGATTTTGCAGTGTGCCTCCGTGGATACAGCCGAACAGACCGCTGTAGGTGGTACCCTCGACGGTGGTGCAGAAATTGGAGACTGTATGTCCGTTTCCGTCAAAATGGCCGCCGAAGGCCGTTGTGTCAAGACACCCGATGGGCGTCCACTCCCGTCCGTCAAGGTCAAGATCGGCTTCCAAACGGAAGTACTTGCCTGCGTAAGCTGTTGTGCTGTTGCTGTTGATCTGTCGTGCCAGGAAGGCAAGTTGAGCGGCGGAGGTGATGCGGTAAGGCTCACTTTCGGTGCCTTTCCCGCCGGCAAAGCCTGAGGCAATCGATCCGTCCCAGCGATCCGCATCCGGATTGGGTTCGTGGGGAGGTTCTTGGGGGGCTGCCGTCTCTGTTTCGGTGTCCGTCGCGGGTTCCGTGTCGGGCTCCGGTGTGGTTTCCGATGTGGTTTCCGATGTGGTTTCCGTATCCGGCTCCGGTGTGGTTTCTGATTCAATTTCCGTATCCGACTCCGGCAACGTTTCCGTTTCGGAAGATTCGCCTGTGGGTGGAATGCGATTTTGCCGAACCAGAATCTTATGGCACACCGAGCAGATCACACCGTCGGTAATACCGGCCTTATCTTCCGTAGGCGGATAGCCGGGCAGAGTGGCTTCAACGTGTCCCGGGGCGGAGATAACGTGGCACTCAACCAGGAAAATTCCGCAGGTAGAGCAGAATGTACCTTCCGAGGTTCCCGATTGGATACAGGTCGGGGGAACGGCGGGGATTGTTACTTGGGTATGCCCCCAAAAAGGAATGACGGTAGAGATTTTGAGGATTTCTCCACAGGCAGAACAGTGGCTTCCCTCGGTGCGGCCGTTTTCCGTACAGGTGGGCTCTTTGGCGGGGACTGTCACTTTAACGTGCCCCAAGGCGGGGATCGGACGAGCATCGGTCAGGACGCTTCCGCAAACAGTGCAATGAGAACCCGCAGTTTTCCCCGCCTCGGTGCATGTGGGGAGAATGGCCGTATCTTGTACTTCGGTGTGTCCCGTTGCAAGGACTTCTTCTTCGCGTAGAAATTCCCCGCATGCTTGGCAAAAAAGTTGCTTCAGGCCAATTTGGGTACAGGTTGGGGACTGCACAATGCGCCATTCGTCCTTTTCATGGGCGCAGACTGTTGTTTCAGGTTCGGAAGGTGTAGTCTCCGGCTCGGAAGGTGTAGTCTCCGGCTCGGGAGGTGTAGTTTCCGGCTCGGGCGTTGTAGGCTCAGTAGTCACAGGCTCAGTAGTCACCGGCTCGGTAGTCACAGGCTCGGTAGTTACAGGCTCGGTAGTCACGGGTTCGGTGGTCACAGGCTCGGTGGTCACGGGTTCGGTGGTTACAGGCTCGGTAGTCACAGGCTCGGTAGTAACCGGCTCGGGGATGGGTTCGATGGCGGGCTCGGTGACGGGTTCGGCAGAGGGAGATGCCTCCTCGGTGACACCGGGCGTGGTGGTCGTATCGGCTGCGAGGTCTTGTTGAGTGCACCCACATACGATCAGAAGGATGGCCAGCGCGCAGAAGGTCAGGATCATCAGTTTTCTTCTCATATCGCTTGTTACGCCTCCGTGTTTGTATAACTGATTCATTATAGCATATTTTGTCGGATTTTGCAAGAGGGAGAGGAAGATTCCATGGCCGTTCGGGGTCATGGCGGAGGGGAGGACAAAATAGGGAGCGGCGTGAGCCGCTCCCGGGTGGGTTAGGGGGTATAGTTGTAGTGAATGGTGTAGGGGGCGGTATTGGAGTCCCAATCGGTGCCTTTGGTGATGGCGTTCCATTCGGATTTAGTGCCGGTGTAGTAGATGTCGGTTAAGTTGCGACAAACAAAGAAAACTTTGTCTCCAATGCTACTCACACTGTCGGGAATGACTATGGATGTCAATTTGGAGCAATTATAGAAAGCTCGCTCGCCAATGCTGGTTACACTGTCGGGAACGACGATGGAGGTTAAGTTGGAGCAACCATAGAATGCCCTATTGCTAATGCTGGTCACACCATCGGGAATTACCAGCTCGGTTACCTCGTTACCATTCTTATCTATAATGTGTAGTGTGCCACCGTTACTATTGGGAAGGGATGAAGATTCGGCATTAGAGGAAATGTTCAACCACGCTTCAATGTCAGTGATATATATATCCTTCAAGCCGGAGCAACCGGCGAATGCATGGTTCTCAATGGTTTTTATTTTTGGAGAAATTGTAATCGATGGCAAACTGGTGCATCCGGCGAATGCGCCTGAATGAATACTTACTATGTTATCAGGAATGATTATGGAACGTAGACTTGTACAACCGGAGAACAGGCTCTCGCTAATACCGGTGAGTTTATTCGAAATTTTTACGGAAGTCAAGCCGGTACAGGAAGCGAATACGCCTCTTCCTAATTGCTGCACACTATCCGGAATGACAACATCAGTTAATCCTGTGCAGCTATCGAAGGCATAACTTTTTATTTCTGTTATACAGTCAGGAATGGTAATGGACTTTAAACCTGTGCAACCGCTGAATGCCCTTTGATCGATACTGGTGACGCTTCCGTCGGAAGGAATCACACTGGTTCGGCACCCCGACACAAGAGTTTTCGCCTTCGTTTCAATGACACAGTTGTTGGCACTGTGGTACACTTCATTATCCGGATGAACCGTTAATGTTTTTAAGTTTGTGCACAAGACAAATGCGCCCGGTTCAATGGTTTGAACCCGTTCGGGAATGACAATTTCGGTTAATCCGGAGCATCCGAGAAAAGCGGATTCTCCGATGCTGATCACATTCGAAGGAATGGTGATCGACGTTAAAGCGGCGCATAGGGAAAAAGTAGTGGCATGGATTCTTGAAAGATTTTCCGGAAGGTTAATCTTGGTTAACCCAGTGCATCTGTCAAAGGCAGACTCGCCAATGTAACGTACGCTTTCGGGAATCGTAATGGAGGTTATATTCGTACATTCTGAAAAAGAAAAATCTGCAATGCCGATCGTCCCCTCCCGTATCGTGACATCCCGGAAGGAGGGATCGACGCCTATGACCCAATCGTTCACGTAGGACACGCCATTTTCGATTTCTACTAATTGATCGCAGGAATAGAAAGAATAATTGCGAATTTGTGTTACGCTGGAGGGAATGACAACAGAGGTTGTGTTAGGCGGGAATCCCATCTCAATGCTCGTTACGATCTCCCCCTTGTACATCGCGGGAATGGCTATGTCGGTGTCTGTACAGGTTCCGATATGGATTACGCGGCAGGTTCCGTCTCCGTTGGAGTAATATTCCAAGCCTTGGGAATAGCGCAAAGCCTCCAAGGTTTCGGAATCGATGTGGTCGCACAGGGAACAAGTCCGATACCGATTTCCTGTGACAGCGGGCTCCGGCTGTCTGTCCACGATCCAGTCGCCGAAGGTATGATCCGAAATCGGAATAACAGCTTGCTCGACCAATATTTCCCCACATTCGGAGCACTGTTTTCCTTCGGTTAATCCTGCCTCTTTGCACGTGGGAGAACGGGCTTCCAAGAGAACTTCCGTATGTGCGTGTTCTGTGGAAATGGTTTCGTCAAAGATATCGGTGGGTTCTGTGGTCGCCTCTTCGGTTGCAGAAGACGTGGGGGCGTCCGAGGCGGGAAGCTTTTGACTTGTACTCCAAATGATGCCCGTGGTCAATCCTCCGATAAGGAGAACCGCAGCGGTGATACCGATTATGAACGGAATTTTTGGAGACTTGGGAGATTTGGACGGGGTGGATTGATTTTTGAATTCAAGTGTCGAGGTGGCGGGGTTTTGTGGCAAGATGTCGTGATCTTTCATGACATGTCTCCATTCTGTTGCTTTTCTTTTTTATCGATCCATTTGATACAAATAACTCAGCCGTCCCATGGGCAGAGAACGACCCGTGGCGTAGTAGTCCATGATCTCGGCGGGATCGGCTACCCCGTCGGCCACCTTGAAGTAGAAGTCGCCGCCGCTCTCCAGCCCCAGCGCGGCGCGGGGGACTTGGATCTGCATCACGTTGCCCTGCACAGAGTAGGTAGCGGTGGCTTCCAGAGCCTCGCCGGTGTAGTCGGCGCTCAGCTTTTCAATGGTAGCGGTACTGCCGTCGCGGCCGCGGTTGATTACGAACTCATAGCTCTCCCAGCCCTTCATGGTGGGAGACGTGCCCGTACCGATGAACAGGTTCATCCAGTTGGCATCGTCGGTGACGACCATATCGCCTTCGCACTTGACGTAGAAATAGAGGTTCTTGGCATCGTTGGTGACCCGCACCTCGGTGATGTTGTTGCGGACAGCCGCCTGCTCAAACTTCACGGTGGGCGCGCCGCCGACGCTGTTGCGGGAGCCGTCGTCCTTGCCCACGCGGCGGTAGACCGCGTTGACGTCGTTCCATTGGTCGGGAGAAGCGGTCACGTCGATGGTCTTGCGGGTGGTATCCGCGATCATGCCCTCGGCGGAGTTGTACTTATACTGACGGATGTAGTACATCATCTGGATGTAGTAGGCATCCTCGTACCCACCCTTCATGGGCTCGGCATCGCGGGAGTATTCCAGATCCACACCGTCGACAAAGGCATACTCGCCCTCGTAGAAATTCTTCTGGGCGACCCACTCGTTCCAGCCCGTAACCATGACGAAGCGGGGATCGCGGAGCAGGGCGGTGCGCCATTGGTAGTCAAAGAAGGTGCCGCTCATGGCGCCCTCGGCGCTGTTCTCCTTGCGGCGGGGATCGTAGCCACGCCCCCAGTTCATGCGCCCCTCATGGGTGAGGGAGAAGCTGAAGGGCAGGGCGGGGTGGGTGGCGATGGAGACCGAGATCATATCGGTACGCAGAGGCTGGGGATACTTCCACTCGGTGTAGGGCCAGGCGTTCTCCACGCCGTTTCCGCTCTCATAAGGCCACAAAACCTCTCGTATGTAGAAGAAGTCCTGCAACTCCTTCGGCAGATCTCCGGGCTTGTAGGAGGTGTCCCCGCGGGAGGCGGCTTCGTTCAGATCATCGGCTTCCTCGGTATAGCCGATCATCATGGGCTTTCCGTCCACACGGTACCAGGACTCGGGGTACAGCTCCTTTTTGTAGACGTCGTTATACAGGGTCTGAATGGTCTGGATGGAGCGGCTGTGGGTGAGGTAGGTGATCTGGGGCGCATCCCAGCCCTCGGCGCGAAGCTCGGAAATGACCTTCATGACCTTTTCGGCCACGGATTGGTAGGTAAAGCAGTTGGACACGTCAAAGACCAGGAAATCCACGCCCGCTTGGGTGAGCAACTCCATGTGACGGCGGATGACCCACTCGTCGGAGCTGTTGTAGTAGCCGTACAGAGGCTCGCTCCACCAGTGGAACTGCCCTGCGGGGCTGACCTTGCGGTCGTCGGTATGGAACAGGACGTCCTTGCCGTGCTCGGTGAGGATCTTGGAAATATCGTAGATCTCGGGCATGCCGTGCTGACCCAGCCACAGGAAGTAGAAAATGCCCACCTCCTTATCCTCTTTGCGGGAGGAAACGGGGGTCAGGGAGCGGCCGTACTCGTCAAAGCCGACCAGCATATTCACGTTGTAGCCGTTATCGTACATATTTGTAACCGTCCTTTCGGGCTCGGGAGCCTGAGTTTCTGCTTCGGTAGAAGCCTCGGTGGGCGCTTCGGTTGGCGTTTCCGCGGCGGTCGTCTCGGTGGGGGCTTTTGCCGTCGAGGATGCTTCGGTATCGGGGCCTTCGGAGGGCGTGGTACAGGCGGCCATGCCTGTCGCAACGGAGCCCAACAACAGCGCCGCCATCAGGCAGGCGGTCAGTTTTTTGATCATGAAAAAAGCCTCCTAGTGAGATGGTTTCATTATACCATCCCGCAAGGAGACTGTCAAGAGCCGCGGAAGCAAACGCGCATTATGACCAAATCCGAGCGGAGGATTTTATCTATTTCGACCCGTCGGATTCCCCCTCTCTGCCCGCTACAGCTTTCGCAGTAATCCCTCCAGGCGTTCGTAGTGCGATTGCTCCTCCCGTATCAAGCCTCGCAGTTCTGCAACCACCGCCTCGTCTCTTGCGGAGGCGGCCAGGGATTCCAACTCGGTAATGCCGGCGGCTTCGGAGGCCAGATCCTGGCGGAGCATCCGCCGCACCACGGGGAGAGCTCGACAGGAGGCATCTCCCGTCAGGTCAACCCGTGGGGTACGCATCCGCATGGTCACCCCGGGATCACCGCCCAAAGCGCGGATAAGTCGGCCCAAGGTGTGGAAATGGGCCATATCCTCGGTGGCGAGATCAAGGAACAGCTCCGAGGCTTCGTTGTCCAGTCCCTCGGTGAGCAGGTGTTGATAGGTGTAGGTAATGACTTGATTCAACTCCTCGTTGTAGGCACGCATCATGCGGGTGGCCAGACGGGGATCGGGACGGATGGCGGGGGTAGGAAAGGATTGATTCATGATATTCCTCCTTATGTAGGTTAATGTTCACAGGATATGCGGTTTTCCGCGACCGTGTCCCAAGCGGAACACCGCGCCTGTTTTCACAAAATACAAGGCGAATACGTGAAAATATATTGACTTTTTCAGGAATTTGCGGTACAATAAAGGAGAATTTTCCCGTTTTGAGCGGGCTATGTAAGGAGAGACCACTATGATCCAATTCGGCACCGGCGGCTGGCGAGCCGTCATCGGTTCAGACTTTATTGAGAGAAACATCTGTCTCGTCACCGAGGGCATCTGCGCCCTGATGAACGAGGAGGGCAAGACCGACAAGCCCCTGATCGTGGGGTATGACCACCGTTTCCTGTCCGACGTGGCGGCCAAGTGGATGGCCGAGGTCTTTGCGGCCTACGGCGTAACCGTGTGGTTCATGAATCGCTCTGCTCCTACGCCCTTGGTCATGCATACGGTTAAGCGGCAGAATCTCTACTACGGTGTGGAGATCACCGCCAGCCACAACCCCTCGGACTACAACGGCATCAAGCTCATCGTGGAGGAAGGCCGCGACGCGCCTCTGGAGACCACGGCTCGCTTGGAGGCCCTGATCGCGGAACTCGAGGCGAAGAACGTCCCCTCTCCCCGCATTCCTTTCGAGCAGGCCTGCAAGCAGGGGCTGATCATCTACCGTAAAAATCCCTTCAACGATTTCATCGACGATATTTTGGACGTGCTGGACGTAAAAACCATCCGCAACCACGGCGCCCGCGTGCTGTTCGACCCCATGTACGGTTCGGGAACCTACCCGCTGATGGTCATTCTCTGCACCGCCCGCTGTACCGTGGATATGATCCACAACACCCGAGACGCCCACTTCGGTGGCCACCATCCCGCTCCTTCGGTCAGCGGCTTGGAGGAGCTCCGCACCCGCGTGGTGGCAGGGAAGTACGAGCTGGGTATCGCCTTTGATGGCGACGGAGACCGTCTGGGTATCATCGACGGCAACGGCCGCTACCTCTCCGCCAACGAGATCCTGGTTATGCTCTACTGGTATCTCCACGAGATCAAGGGTTGGCGTGGCCCTGTGGTGCGCAACCTGGCCACCACCCACATGCTGGACGTCATGGCCGCCGACTTCGGAGAGACCTGCTATGAGGTGCCCGTGGGCTTCAAGTACATATCCGCAGGCATTGATGAGCATGACGCCGTTCTGGGCGGTGAATCCTCGGGCGGTCTGACGGTTCGCGGTCACATCCACGGTAAGGACTCCATCTACGCCGCCTCTCTGTTCGTGGAGATGATCTCGGCGGTGGAGAAGTCGCCCTCCGAGATCATGGACGCGCTGGAGCAGAAGTACGGCCACTTCGAGATGGTGGAAGACAACATCACCTTTACCTTTGAACAGAAATCCACCGTGAACCGCATCATATTCGAGGAGAAGAAGATCCCCTTCTTTGGCACTCCCGTTACCCATGTCAGCTATGAGGACGGCTGTAAGGTCTACTTTGCGGACAACAGCTTTGTGATCTGCCGCTTCTCCGGCACCGAGCCTCTGCTCCGCATCTTTGCCGAGGCGGGCGATGCCGCCACCGCCAAGGGGTACATCGAGGCTTTCCGGGATCTGCTTGCGTTGGAGTGAGGAGGAGGGAGAGCTATGGGGGAAACTTCTTGAAAGCCTGCTCGCTTTCGCTCGGTGCAAGTTTGCTTTCAGCAAACATTGCGCGGTTTCCCCCATACCCCTTTCAAGAACTTCAAAAATAATTTGTGAATTTTGGGTTTCTATGACAGATTTGCCCTACGTTTCCTGTCATATAGGATGAACCGCCTTTTCGCGGGATATGTAGTTACAAAAGGAGGCCTCATATGCCGCTTGTCAAACTGAAAAAAGCCCTGGCCATCGCCCTGGCTGCCCTGCAGATCCCTCTCTTGTGGCTTTGGAAGATTACCTATGATGCCATCGAGTTGGATTCCCACGTGCTGGATGTAATCGATGGGAGCTATTGTATGGTGTTCAAATGGGAACAGTTTGGTTCTGCAATCCTGCTGTATCTGCCTGTGATCCTGTCCCTGCTCGTCTGTCTCGTGCTATCTGTGCTGGGAATGATCATCATCCTTCGCAAGAAGTCCATGGGACTTACCACGGTCTGCTTCTACGCCGTCACTATGGTGGCTTGCGGTGTGCTGTGGTACGCCTTTTCCCGCCCTTACATCATCGTGGGACTTGACCACGTGAATTTCTTTGAGCTTTGTGAGTTTACGCTGTTCCGCACCCTTGGATTGTCTTCTGTGGATATGTTCTATCGCCTCCAAACCATCAAATTCATTTTCCTCGGCCTGCACATGGCAGGGAGCGGCGCGCTCTGCGCCTTGGGGATCGTGGATTTGGTACGTAGAAAAAAGACTCCGTCTGCTACGGAGGACGAAGCCTTGTACGAGGTGAAGCCTCTTTGAGTTAAACAAAACCGTCGCCCCCACGGTTGTGCGCGTCGGGGGGGGGGCTG
>JAZRIF010000219.1:0-24467 GCA_045645165.1 Eubacteriales bacterium | reverse complement strand
AAGGAGGGAGCGATCAAACGATACTTTGAGTGAAGTCGGATTACCACCGACAGAGGGCGATGACAAACGTGAGGGATAATGATACTTCAGTAGCCGAAAGGCGCTGCCTGCGGAGTACCCGGGGGAGGTGAGATTCCTATGGAGCCGATTCGTAATCGGACGCTTGGTGACTTCCCATACCGAACATAGTTCGGTCACACCGGGGTGTCGAGGACAAATAGGTGTGTTAAGAGCCAAAGGTAAAACGGCAGACTAATTTCCACATAGGTCTGCCTACGGCGGCTCGGATACATACCAATACCTTTGATGGGAAGACCCATGCGGTTGTGGGTATGGATTTGTCAGATCAATAGGAAGAAAAACGGAGGAAAGAAAAATGAACTTCAGAATTTTTAACAACTACATGAACACGGTCGTTAACGCAATCGACGCACAGCATAACCACCTTGACGGACAGGCAGAGATCACCTTCACCAATAATGGTAAGTGGGCGCTTCACAAACTTGAGAAGATCTTCAAGGACAAGGAGCAGAACATTCGCCGTTGGCTCAACGGTAAGTCCTGTGTCTTTACGAGTGACAGGACAGGTCAGAGGATCGAAATCATCATCGGGCCCGATAGGGAAGCACTCTATTACTTCTTGATTTTCTGTAAGAAGATTACAGAAAAGGAAGTGATCAGCGAGGATCTTCGGAATTATGTGGCATTCCTCATTTCTCGCAGTACGGTTCGGGATGAGGACTGGGAGGAATGCTGATGTGAACGAGACCTTACAGATAAATCCCAAGTTTGAGCAGATAATTCCTCCTCTGACAGCGGATGAGTTCACACAGCTTGAGGATAACATCTTAAAACTCGGTAGGGTAACGGATTCGATCAAAATATGGAACGGCTTTATTATTGACGGACACCACCGTTACAAGATTATTCAAAAGCACCCGGAAATACCTTATACAACGGATGAGATGGATTTCGACAGTGAGTATGAAGCGATTGCGTGGATGTGTAATGCTCAACTTGGTCGCAGAAATATCACAGAAGCCAATCGTCAGTACCTGTTAGGGAAAAGATATGCTGCCGAGAAAGAAATACGAGGCGGAGACAGAAAAAGCGAGGATCAAAAATCAATGGTCCAAATTGGACCATTGATTTCTCCTCACAAAACGAGGCAAAAACTTGCTGACGAGACAAACACCAATGTTTCGTATATTAAAAACTGTGATCGTTTCGCTCGAGGAGTCGATGCCGCGGAAGAAGTGGTTCCGGGTATCAGAAACAAGATATTAACGGGAGAAATAACTCCTGCTAAATCTGAAATATATGATCTTACAAAGATCCCTAAAGAAGAACGTAAAGAAGCGGTGGATCTGCTTCTAGTACCCAAAGATGAACGTAATAAATCGAAAGATATTGCCCGTCAAATTGAAGAAGCTTTTGCCAATGGCACAGAGCAGGAAACAGAGAAAGAAGTACCGCAAGGAGAATTCATGCCTATCCCGACAAGTGTTCAAACTCCCGACCGTACTGAGACGGATAAAGAAGATGGCAAGGTAGAAGAACACGAAATAGAAGAAAGCATCCTCAATTCAATGATAGGCGCGGTGAATATGTTTATTGACAGTATCAACAACTACTTGTCGCGATTCCCGCGCTTGAGGACAGATCCGAAGTATCGCGGCCAAACAAGAGAGATAATGGTTGCGGCAAGAGATTATATAAATGATGTCGAAGGAGATTTGTTATGACAGCCTACAATACCAAAGGAAGAATCAACCCTAAGAGCTATGAAGAACTGACCCCTTACAAGATGGAGGTGGTCAGTAGTGCCGATATAGACACCACAACATATCAGAGAAAGATCCAAAAGAAAAAGGTTGACCGAATCGTGGCAGAGTTCAACGAGAGAATTGCCAATGAGCCCAAGCTGAGCTACCGCGATGGTATGTATTATGTATTCGACGGTCAACACACGATCGCGGCAAGAAAACAGCTGAACAATGGCAAGGATTTGAATATCGTTTGCAAGGTCTTTTACGACCTGACCGAGGAGGAAGAAGCACTGCTGTTTGCGGCGCAAACGGGAGTATCTTCCAAGCCTACGCCGGGTGTTACACTCAGAGCCAAGAAGATCGGAAACGATACCGAAACTCTTGCCTTTATCAAGGCGAACGAAGATCTTGATATTCATCCGAGCTATTCCGACGTGCCTGGCAAGTACCGCCTCAGATGTATCAATACAGCTCGTAGGGAGTACAGCAAGATCGGTGAGAAGCAGTACAGAGAAGCGATGAAGATCATCGTGGGGGCTTGGAAGGGTAGATCTGCATCTTTCATTTCTGAAGTCATTGTCGCGATGTGCAGCTTTGTAAACACCTATTACGGTGAGTATGACCGGAGAAAGCTCATTAAGAAGCTGTCTTTCACAGACCCCTATGACATCGTAAAAGTGGCAAGAACTATCGGCGAGGACGGTGGAAAGAAGGAAGCCCTTGCTTGGCTGCTTGAAGTTTACAATGCCGAAAACAACAGTGATCCGCTTTGCGTCAAATTCTGACATTTTTCGTTGTTATTTTCCTTTCCGGTAGAAGAACCGCCCAAGCAAACAGTTAGGGCGGTTCTTGCCGTACATAGCCAGTTTCGGCAAAACAAAGGAGGTTCATAGATATGGATAGAAAAATTAGACGCGGTGAGATCTACATGGCCGACCTTGACCCTGTTATAGGATCGGAGCAGGGCGGGAATCGTCCCGTACTTATTCTTCAAAATAATGTTGGGAACAAACATAGTCCCACGGTAGTTGTAACGGCGATAACGAGTCGCCTAGGAAAACACAATTTACCAACCCATGTAAAACTTCATTTAGAGTGTTTGCCGAAGGATTCTATCATATTACTTGAACAACTTAGAACGATTGATAAAGGTCGCCTGGCAGAATATATCGGTATGGTGTCGCAAGAGGAAATGAGGAGAATTGAATCGGCGTTACTCATAAGTGTTGGAATGAAGCGGAGGAACGGCAATGCAGAATAAGAACACGGGAAACCAGAAAAGGGAAATAATGATTGAGAGAACTAAAATAACAGTTAGGAGAACTTTTGGGACGCAAGATCTATGCGACCTGTATTCCGAATATGTGGTGAAAAAAATACGTGAAACTGTAAAAGGCTCATATTCAGAAGAGGCCGATGTGGCGAACGAATATGTATAATACACATCAATCGCACATTTGTCAAACCGAGTTAATCGTGGTATAATAATGTTACAAACCAACGCTTTGCTCGGAAAGAGAGGAAAGAATGAAAAAGTATAAAGAGCAAAGTAAACTAATAGCTGCTGGTTATTGCAGATTAAGCGATGACGATGAAAAAGATGGTACGAGTGTTTCCATCGAAACGCAGGAAAAAATACTGACTGATTTCTGTCAAAGTCACGGTATTGCGATATACGATATATATAAGGATGACGGATATACGGGAACTAACTTCAATCGGCCGGATTTCAAGCGGATGATGGAGGATGTGAAAAAGGGGCTTGTTAATGTCGTTGTCGTTAAAGACCTATCTCGTTTTGGACGAAATTACTTACAGGTGGGTTCGTACATCAGTGAAATATTTCCCCAAATGAATGTTCGCTTTATTGCCATCGGAGACGATGTTGATACAGTTCGTGGTGATACCGATTACGATTTGATGTTGCCAATCAAAAATGTATTTAACGAGTACTATCCCGCAGATTGTTCGAGAAAGACCAAACAGGCGTTTATTAGCAAGGCTATGAACGGAGAATTTATTGGTTCCTTTGCGGCATATGGCTTGCAGAAGTCGCAAGCAGACAAACACGTTCTGGAATTCAATGAAGAAACTTCTTCTGTTGTGATTGGGATGTTTGAGATGGCAGCTTATCAAGGATACGGATACAATAAGATTGCCTTGGTACTGAAAGAACAAAAGACTCTTACACCTGCTGCATATCGAGCTCAACACTTGAAACGTCCTTATGATAAGGATCCATTTGATTGGAATCATACTACGGTCTATAAGATACTAAATGATAAAACCTATTTGGGCTTTTTAATAAGCGGTAGACGGCGAAAGCCTTCTTTTAAAAGCAAGCGAATTGTAAGACAGGACGAAGAAGACTGGATCATGATTCCGGGTGTTGTTCCTCAGCTCGTTTCTCAGCAGCTATGGGATGATGCCCATGAGAAATTGGATAGTCGAAAGAGAACGGGAACAACGGGCTTTAATAACATTTTCGCAGGGCTCATTAAGTGTGACAAGTGTGGTTATGCCTTGGGAATTGCAAATGCTTCAGGTAGAAACAACTATTACTTGTGTAACACGTATAAAAAGAAAGGACCCAACTGTTGCTCAAGCCATTACATCTTATATCGTGAACTTTATGACGCTGTATTGTCGGACATAAATGATATTCTGCAAATGATCCGTGAAAACAGAGAGGAATTTGTTTCCAAGGTTCTCTTAAAATTCGATCGCGGATACGACCACGATGACGCAAGGATCGACAAGGAGGTTAAGGCTCTAGAAAATAAAATCGCCGATTTGAGTCGTAAATTCGACCAATTGTATGACGATAGATTTAATGGGATTCTGTCTGATCGAAAGTTTAAAGAGTTATCCTCTAAATGCGAAATGGAGCAGGATGAAGCGAAGGCCAAACTTGAAATGCTGACCAAACGACGTAATTCAACCCAAGCATCTGCACAAGGTGTGGAGCAATTTATAGCAATGGCTGAGGAATACAGCATTTTGAAGGAATTAGATGGTGAGATTCTTAATAGATTGATTCAATCCATTGTTATTGGAGACAGAGTCAAAAACAATGGGATTAACGAGCAGGAGATACACATCAGTTATCGTTTTATTGGGGATATTGCATAAAAACGTGCGCAAAACATTTTGAAAATACTCTCAAAAGGCTATTGACAAAATTCATGGATGGTGCTATAATATTTATCGTTATCAAATGAATCCCCTTTTTAGGATTGACCGAGGATCGCGGGTGTTACACTAGTGGCAGCAACGGGTCGTTGGTTCAAGTCCAACAGGGGGAGCCAGCACCTTTAGCTCAGTTGGTAGAGCAACTGACTCTTAATCAGTGGGTCCCGGGTTCGAATCCCTGAAGGTGCACCATAAAACAAAACAGATCACTACAGGGTGGTCTGTTTTGTTTTATGGATCTTTCTTTATAATGATGAACTCTACGATGGTCGCTACTTTTCCATTACGCGTGCTAAATAGCCTTCGATTTACAGTTGTTCTTGGCACGCGTAGGGGTTAAATCCCTGAAGGTGCACACGAGAAGGTTTATTCTTATTTTATGTTATGAATCTATGCAAAGGTGATATGCACACAGGATCACTTCATAAAAATATATCAAGATTCAATTGTACAAAAACGTTGCTTTAATATTGATGGTGCTTGAATGCAGAAAAAGGAGCTTATATGAAAGAGTACGTTGTTATAGAAATTCAATGCAAAAAAGATCTGACCTTTCAAGATGTATATTCAGCACTGAACGCAAACGTATCCTATAATCGTAATCTTTTTGCGTTACAGAATATTGATTTTGAAAGATTGTGCCAAAAAGGATATGAGATATATGATCGACTGCAGCTCCGTAGATTTGAATATAGAATCGTTTTGGAGCACATTGTAAACACGTCCTATTATAATCCGGAACTGCATGATCGACGGATGGCTTCAAATATGGATTCATGTTGGGCCAGTCACAATGCGCAAGTAAACGAATCCTTGTCCGACAATGATTTCAAGGATTTGATTACATTTTGTGATTTACTAAAAGCACATGATGTTTTGACCTGTGTGGTGGGATTTGATCAAATCGAATGGGCTGGAACGCCGGTTGGTAAGGGTACATACGGTTATGAAAAAGCCGATTGTATGTACGGCTTGGGGAAAAACTATCTGTCAAACTCGCTTGTTGTTGGCCGAACACATGAAAACAAGCCGTTCACAGCATTTCTGTCCTGTGAAAAACAGTTTCGTGATCTTGACAAAATTGACAAGCTAGTCGGTATCTTAGGAAAAAAGAGGTGTGAAGAGATTTGTTTCGCGCCGGAAAATGAAGCTGAAAGAGCGGAATGGATGCAAACAGCCGAAACTGCCAAGCGCACATTTCAAAATGCCATGATGGGATACCGTAGTCTCTCGCTCGAAATAGTCGAAAGAGGGCGTTCGGTGGATGACTGGCAGAAAAACCGACAAAAAAAGATGGACATTATGGGTTCTATCAAGAAAATTTTGTGTACGGACGGCTGGGCAGAACGACCCGCACGCAGTTACGAACGTCCTTCGATCATATACAAAAATAAAAACGACAGCGAAATTGCATTTTCGATTGTATCGGGACATAACGGGCAGCATCTGCAGGTCTTGCTCTATTACAGTAGCAAGGAATTTATGATTGGTGAAAACCTGCACGAACTATATGTTGGCTCATCATCAGAACAGGATATAGAAAAGTTTTTCCGCAATATGATTCGAGTAAGAAATTATTTTTATGAGCGCTTGTGACGTGTTTCTTACAAGGGACATTTTCTCATTTCCATTTTACAAGCCATCGGATAACTGAATAAAGCCAAAGGAGTCTCTCATGAAAAAGTTCTTCCTCCCGCTACTTTTGACCATCCTGCTGAGCCTTTCGAGCTGTACGACCATTTCTCCTCCCGCCGAAACTCTTTCGGAGGGCATCGAAACCGCTGACCCTTCCATTGAGCACGTCGACGTGAACGATGACGGTCTTTGTGATGACTGCGGTCTTTCGGTGATTGTTATTCTGGATCTCTTTTCGATCAACGATCTTCACGGAAAGATTTGTGATACCGACAACCAGCCCGGTGTGGACGAGCTGACGACCTATCTGAAGCGCGCCTATGAGACCGAGGATCACGTCATCCTTTTGTCGGCGGGTGATATGTGGCAGGGAAGCTCGGAATCCAATCTTACCGATGGCCATCTGGTCACCGAATGGATGAACGATCTGGATTTCGCCGCCATGACCCTGGGCAACCACGAGTACGACTGGGGAGAGGACGCCATCGAGAGCAACGCCGTTCTGGCTGAATTCCCCTTCTTGGCCATCAATATTTTCGATCGGGAGACCAACAAGCGGGCACCCTACTGTCAAGCCTCGGTCATGGTGGAGAGAGGCGGTGCTAAAATCGGCATCATTGGTGCTGTCGGAGATTGCTATTCCTCTATTTCGGGCGAGCAGTCCAGCGGTATTTACTTCAAAGTGAGGGACGATTTGACTTCTCTGGTGCGTGCTGAAGCCCAGAGCTTGCGGCAAGCGGGGGCGGACTTTATTATTTACGCCATTCACGACGGGTATGGAACCTCATCCTCGGGAACAGGCGTGATCTCGGATTCTGCGCTGGCCTCCTACTATGATCCTGTTCTTTCCGAAGGCTACGTGGACATTGTGTTCGAGGGACACACACACCAGCGATACGTCCTGCGGGATGGAGACGGCGTGTACCACCTGCAAAACGGCGGTGAGAACAAGGGCATCTGCCATGCTGAGGTGGAAATCAACTTTGCCAACGGCAAGGACCGTGTCCATACGGCTGAATTCATTGCATCTTCCGCGTACAGCGGGATGGAGGACGATCCCATCGTGGATACTCTCATGGACAAATATCGGGACAAGGTGTCCATCGGAGATCGAGTGTTGGGGGTGAACAACCGCTACCGCTCGGGGGAAGAACTGCGTCAGATCGTGGCCGACTTGTACCGTGACGTGGCGGAGGAGGCATTCGGTGATGAATACCCCATCGTGCTGGGAGGCGGTTTCCTGTCGGTACGTAATCCCTACAATCTGGCGGCGGGGGAGGTGACCTACCGTCAGCTCCAATCCATTTTCCCCTTTGACAATACGCTGGTGGTATGCTCGGTCAAGGGTTCGGATCTCCTTGCTAAGTTTATCAATACAAAAAACGAGAATTACTTTATCAGCTTTACGGAATACGGTGAGACCCAGCGGGGAAGCATTGATCCCAATGCTACCTACTATATTATTGTGGACACGTACACGTCTACCTACGCCCCCAATCGACTGACTGAGGTGGCGCGCTATACCGCTGATGTATACGCCCGTGATCTCTTGGCGGATTACATTCAAGCGGGCGGTTTCTCGGAATAAGTCATATGCGACCCACGCAATCTTCTGCGTGGGTCGTTTGAGGTTATAGAAGGCGTTTCAAATGGAGGGGAGCGGGGAGCGAGGGAACGTCGGGGGAAATTCTTGAAATCTTCCTCGCTTCGTTCGGTTGTAAAATTGCTTGCAGCAAACATTGCGAAATTTTTCCCCAACCCCTTTTTCAAGAATTTTTAAAAAACATTGTAAAATAATATATTTTGAAGGCTTTTGAGATTTCAAAAAACTTTTTTCTGTCCGGCTTGCAGGGCGAGTTCATTGGAAGGTGGGCAGGAACAGGGGCCTTGTCGATAAACTGCAATTTCCTGTTGTACCGTGCTAAAATCCTGCTGTAGTATTTTTTTGCGGATTTGCACATTGTATCCAAATGCAAGGCGACGAATGTCGGCAAAGTGCTGAAAATGCGTTTTGGAAGCAAAAAAACATGAAAAAAGGTTGCCTTTTTGCCCTGTTTTGTGGTATAATAAACTTCGTATGGGATTCTGTCAATGTCCCGACTTGTAAAGGAGGAGAGCACCATGTACGATCTTCAAAAAGCGAATATGTGGAAACGGATATCTGCCGCTCTTTTTGATGTGATCCTGTTGGTTATTGCCATCCTCGGATTCGCTCTGCTTCTGACAACGCTTTTGGGCTTTGACGGTTATATGGAGCAAAAAAATGCGCTGGACGCTAAGTATATTGCCGAATACGGCCTAAATCCCAATCTGACGCAGGAGGAACTGGATGCCTTTACCGACGAAGAGAAGGAGTCCTATATAGCTGCTGTGAATGCCGCTAACGAGGCCATCCGCAATGACCCTGAGCTCTCCCGCGTGTTGGGGATGCTTCTGAGCCTGGCGATGGTGATCACAACCTTCTCCATCCTGTTCGGTTACCTGATCTTTGAATTTCTGGTGCCCCTGCTGTTAAAAAACGGACAGACTCTGGGCAAAAAGATCTTTGGTGTAGCTGTCATGCGTGTGGATGGAGTTCGTCTGCCTCCCCTGCTCCTCTTTGCTCGTACCATTTTGGGCAAGTATACCATTGGCACCATGGTGCCCGCGTTTGCCTTGATCCTGGTGATCTTTGGCAAAATGAGTTTTTTAGGCGTTTTGGTGATAGGCGGCTTGACCTTGTTCCAAGCCATTCTGTTTTTTGGTAGCCCGAATCATACGCCCATTCACGACAAGCTGGCTCAGACTGTTGCCGTGGACATGGCATCCCAGATGATCTTCGATACTCCCGAGGCGTTGCTGGAATATAAGAAGCGCATTCACGCCGAGTCTGTTGAGAATCAGCGGGCGTAAGGTGGATTTTCTTCAGTTAAATTTTAAAAATATAAACATTCAGGAAGGATCATACGCAAATGAAAGTTGTATTGCAGAATCTGACCAAGGTTTTCCCCTCTCGAAGCAAGAAGGCAGGGGAGGAAGTGACCGCGGTCAACGACTTCACTTTTGAGATCCCGGACGGGAAGCTGATCGGACTCCTCGGCCCTTCGGGCTGCGGTAAGAGTACTACGCTCTACATGATCAGCGGTCTCCAGAAGCCCTCGGGCGGCAAGATCTTCTTTGGTGATGATGACGTGACCGAGCTCTCCGCCGAGAACCGCGGCGTGGGTCTGGTATTCCAGAACTACGCGCTGTACCCCCACATGACGGTGAAGCAGAACATCATGTTCCCCCTGCAGAACCTGCGCGGTGCGGACAAGCTCACCAAGGAGGAGATGATCGCGCGCGCTTACAACGCCGCCAAGCTGGTACAGATCGATGACCTTATGGAGCGTAAGCCCTCTGAACTTTCGGGTGGTCAGCAGCAGCGTGTGGCCATCGCCCGCGCGCTGGTCAAGATGCCTAAGGTTTTGCTTTTGGACGAGCCTCTGTCCAACTTGGATGCCCGTCTGCGTCTGCAGACCCGTGAAGAGATCCGCCGCATCCAGAAAGAGACCGGCATTACCACCATTTTCGTTACCCACGACCAGGAGGAGGCCATGTCTATCTCGGATATGATCGTGGTCATGAAGCTGGGCGTCGTCCAGCAGATCGGCGCACCCCAGGAGGTGTACGACGATCCTACCAACCTGTTCGTAGCCAAGTTCCTGGGTACTCCTCCCATCAACGTGTTTGAGGGCGAGGTCAAAGCAGGGATGCTCTACATCGGCAATGCTGCCGTTCTGAGCGTGCCCGGTGTCAGCAATCAGGCCGTGTACGTGGGTATCCGCCCCGAGGGCTTCATTCCCGACGAGAACGGGGCGCTGGAATGCTATCTCAACGGCGTGGACGTCATGGGCCGCGACGTCAGCTTGGTCACCACCCATCCCGCTTCCCTGAATCCTGTGGTTCGCTCCATTGTGGACGCCGATGCCGCCAAGCGTGCCGTTGGCAATACCGTCCGCTATGCTCTGAAGCCTCATAAGGTCTTCCTGTTCAACAAGACCGACGAGCGGCGCATCAGTTTTTGAGGTAAAAGATTATGGTAGAAAGCAAACATAAATGGAAAGCCTGGCTGTACCTGGCTCCTGCCATTGTGCTGCTCCTGGTCTTTACGGTGTGGCCCATCATCAATACCCTCCGTATGGCCTTCTGGGATGATTACAGCATCATGAAGGATCTGGGCGGCTCCCTGGACTACAAGTTCGGTATCAAGAACTTCATGAAGGTCATTGACTATCAGGGCTTTAAGGATTGCCTGAAGAACACCCTGCTTCTGACTGTCCTGACGGTTCCGATCTCCACCCTGCTGGCTCTGCTGATTGCGGTGTGCCTCAATGCCATCAAGCCTTTGCAGAGACTCCTGCAGACGATCTTCTTCCTCCCCTACGTCACCAACTCCATCGCCATCGGCATGGTGTTCGAGGCCATGTTCAACATCGTGGGCTTTAACACCACGAATCCTTCTTATGGTATCATCAACAACGTATTGGGTGTGTTCGGTGTAGATCCCATCAACTGGATCAACGCAGGCTCGGGTTACTGGGCCAACATCGCCGTTCTGGTGATCTATATTGTCTGGAACGCTCTGCCCTTCAAGATCCTCATTCTCCTGGGCGGTCTGCAGAGCGTGAACAAGCAGTACTACGACGCCGCCAAGGTGGACGGTACCCGCCGTATCCGTGTGTTCACCCGCATCACGGTGCCGCTTCTGTCTCCCATGCTGGCTTACGTCATCATCACCGGCTTTATCGGCGGCTTCAAGGAGTATTCCAGCATCGTCGGTATCTTTGGTGAGGACATGCAGGCTGTCGGTGGTGAGTCGCTCAACACCATGGTCGGCTATATTTACGACGCCTTGGGCGCCCAGGAAGGCCGTGCCTCCGCCGCTGCACTCATTCTTTTTGCCATCATATTCGTGGTCACCATGATCAACCTGTATGTGAGCAAAAAGAAGACCCATTACTGATAGGAGGTGCCTTATGAAGAATTCGATTGAATCCAAGAATATCACTCGTTCCGATAAGGTCACCATGCAGGAAAAGGACATTCAAAAGGTTTCTGCTCAGCAAAAAATCGTGAAGATCTGCGTGCAGGTGCTCCTGTATACCTTCCTTGTCGTTATGGCGATCATCGTCGTGTTCCCCTTCTACTGGATGATTATCTCCTCCTTGAAAAGCACCACGGAATACCGCCTGCCCATTCCCACCCTGTTCCCTGAAAATATTATGTGGGGCAACTACGCCGAGGCATTTACCGCCGCGAATCTGGGCAGACTCTTTATCAATACCATGATCGTGGGTCTGGTGTCTACCATCCTGTCTCTGGTCATCACCGTGCTGTCGGCCTTTGCCTTTGCACGTCTGGAATTCAAGGGCAAGAACTCGCTGTTTGCCGCTCTGCTGGCCACCATGATGATCCCCGGTGAGCTGTTCACCATCACCAACTACGTGACGGTCACCAAACTCCAGTGGATCGATACCTACACGGTACTCATCGTGCCCTTTCTGGTCAGCGTGTTCTATATCTACCTGCTTCGCCAGAATTTCTTACAGATCCCCAACGAGTTGTATCTGGCCGCTAAAGTGGACGGAACGGGTGACCTCAAGTACCTCTGGAAGGTCATGATCCCCCTGTCCCTGCCCACTTTGATCTCCATCACCATTCTCAAGATGATGGGTGCGTGGAACTCCTACGTCTGGCCTCGTTTGGTTACGACCACCGATGACTACCGCCTTATCACCAACGGTCTGCGTGACGCCTTTACGGATATGTCGGGTCAGGCCAACATCCCCGTCCAAATGGCTGCTGTTACGGTGGTCTCCATCCCTTTGTTCCTCGTCTTCATTTTCCTTCGTAAGTACATTATGAAGGGCGTGTCCAGAAGCGGTATCAAAGGATAATTTTCTACGGTTTTATGCTCCGTTGGGGCTTTAACAACAAACTATATTGAAAGGATAATTCATCATGAAAAAGAAGATCCTCGCACTCCTTCTGGCAGCCACCCTGCTGCTCTCTATGCTCGCTCTGGTGAGCTGTGACAAGCAGTCCGGTCCCGCCGGTATGGCCAGCTTCGACGTTCCCGAGGTAGGCTACGACGGAAGCGAAGTGACTGTGGTGTTCTACCACTCCATGGGCGCCAAGCTCCGCACCGTTCTCGACACTTACATTGCCGAGTTCAACAAGCTCTACCCCAACATCACCATCGAGCATTCCTCTATGGGTGACTACAACGGCGTCCGCGATCAGATCAAGACCCAGCTGACCGCCGGTGAGCAGCCCAATATCGCCTACTGCTACCCCGACCACGTGGCTCTGTACAACGTGGCCAAGAAGGTCATCCCTCTGGATAACCTCATCAACTCTACCATTGAAGTGACCGACGCAGATGGGAACAAGACTGTTCTGGGTCTGACCGACGAGCAGAAGGCTGACTTCATCGTGGGTTACTACAAGGAAGGTGCCGCTTTCGACGAGATTGGTACCATGTACACCCTGCCTATGTCCAAGTCCACCGAGGCTCTGTACTACAACAAGACCTTCTTTGAGGAGAATGGTCTGTCCGTTCCTACCACTTGGGAAGAGATGGAGCAGGTCTGTGCCGCCATCAAGGCCATCGACCCCGACTGCATCCCTCTCGGCTACGACTCCGAGGCTAACTGGTTCATCACCATGTGCGAGCAGTATGGCTCTCCCTACACCAGCCTGGATGACGGTGACCACTTCCTGTTCGATAACGAGACTAACCGCGGCTTTGTGAAGATGTTCCGTGAGTGGTACCGGATGGGCTACATCACCACCGAGGCCATCCATGGCTCCTACACCTCGGGTCTCTTCACCGCAACCGGTGAGAACCAGAAGTGCTATATGGTCATCGGCTCCACCGGTGGTGCTTCCTACCAGACTCCTCCCGCCGTGGACGGTCAGCCCCTCTTTGAGTGCGGCATGGCCACTCCTCCCCAGGTGAATCCCTCCGCTCCCAAGGTTATCTCCCAGGGTCCCTCTCTCTGCCTCTTTGAGAGCGAGAATCCGCAGGAGGTTGTGGCTTCTTGGCTGTTCAGGAAGTTCCTGACCACCAATGTGTCCTTCCAGGCTGAGTTCTCCATGGCTTCGGGTTACGCTCCCGTCATCAAGTCTGTTCAGGAGAACGAAATCTACAAGGCATGGCTGGATAAGGCCAGCGGTTACAACAACCTGACCGCTCTGAGCGTCAAGCTGGCTCTCTCCCAGAGCGATGCTTACTTCGTATCCCCCGCTTTCAACGGTTCTTCGGTTGCCCGTGATCAGGTAGGTATCCTGATGCAGGATGCTCTGGTTAATACCGAGGCTGACATCGACGCCGTACTGGAAAGACTGTTCAAGAAGGCTATTGACGAGTGCGAGTACCAGGCAGGCTGATATTTCTTGCAAACAAAGACAGGAAAATGCCTATGAAAATTTTTTCGAAACTCATCGTCATGCTTTTGGCGCTGACCATGATCGCAGGCTGCTTTGCGGCCTGCGACGGCAGCACGGATCCCGCCGGTACGGGCAGTGAGCAGGGAATCGGGGAAGTGCCTGAATTCGTGGACTATGCCTCCACCGTCAAGTTTGATCCCAACTCCGGCCGTATCAGCACCACCGCCACCGTCAAGACCTTCGTGGACGGTGATACCACCCATTTCAACGTCACGGATCCCTTCTTCCAGGGCGGCGTGCTCAAGGCCAGATACCTGGGTATCAATACTCCCGAGTCCACCGGTCAGATTGAGCCCTGGGGTAAGAAGGCATCCAACTACACCAAGGAGGCGCTGAAAAAGGCCACCTCCATCATCGTAGAGTCGGATACTGCCACATGGGATCCCGACTCCACCGGCGAGCGTTATCTCGTATGGGTCTGGTATAAGACTGCGGAGGATGCCGACTACCACTGCCTCAACCTGGAGATTCTCCAGGAAGGCTTGGCTCTGTCCTCCAAGTCCTCGGATACCAGCTATGCGGACATCTGTGTGACTATCCTGAATCAGGCCGTGAAGTTCAAGCTCCACGTTCACTCCAAGGATAAGGATCCCGATTTCTACTACGGCGCCGCCCTGCCCATGACTCTCAAGGAACTCAAGACCAACATTGAGACCTACAAGGATAAGAGTGTCAGCTTTGAGGGTGTGGTGGTCCGAAACTCGGATCAGACCGCCTACATCGAGGAGTACGACGAGGAGACCGGTTTGTACTTTGGTGTCCAGGTCTATTACGGCTTCAACCTCGGCTTCTACGGCGAGGAGATTCTCACCGTAGGCAACCGCGTGCTCATCGTGGGCTCGGTACAGTACTACGAGACCGGTGGTACTTACCAGATCTCGGATATCTTCTACCACGCCATGCGTCCCGACGATCCCGAGAACATCCAGAAGATCAGCGACGGCCACACCGCCGCCTATCCCGAGGTTTCCGCCAAGGATCTGCTGACCAAGAAGGTGGAGATCGACGTGACCGTTACCGATGAGGAAGGGAACGAGTCCGTGGAGACTCGCACCTACGACTACGGTTTCATCACCATGCACGGCACCGCGACCCTGAAGGATCTGGTGATCAAGAGCGTATATACCACGACCAACGAGGGCAGCTCCAACTACGGTGCGCTCTCCATTACCTGCGAATCGCAGGACGGTACCGAGATCGTTCTCCGTACCATCGTACTCAAGGATGCCTCCGGTAAGACCATCACTGCCGATGCATTCCCCGTCGGCTCTGTGATCGAAGCCAAGGGTGTGGTGGATGTCTTCAACGGCGTGTACCAGCTCAAGGTTTTCTCGATGAACGACGTCACCTTCCATAATTGACTACCAATTGAAAGGAATATTCCATGAAAAAGATTCTGATTTTGATTCTGGCGCTGGTTATGTGTGTGGGTTGCTTTGCTGCCTGTACTTCCGGCGACAAGGGTTCTACCCTTTCTGAGGCTGTTGAGTATCTCCGCAGCATCTACAAGGACAACGCCAAGGAGACTCCCTCCGATTATGACGTTGTCGGCAAGATCGTCATTGGTGAGACGACCTTCACCGTGACCTGGACCACCGACAACGAGAGCATTACCGTCAAGGAAAGCTCCAAGTCCGGTTTCTACACCATCGACCTGCCCGCCAAGAATGACGAGGTAGTGGATTACAAGCTGACCGCTACCATTGCAGATGCCAAGGGCAATACCGAGTCGGTTACCTTTGACCGTGCTCTGCCTGTGTACGATGCTTCTTCCATCGTAACCAAGCCCGAGGAAGGCGTTGCTTACAAGTTCTACATGATCCACGCCGGCCTGGGTCAGACCCTGTTCGCTACCGGTGAAACCCAAGATAACGCAAACAAGTACATTCTGACCACCACCGATCCCAAGACCGCTCCCGACTTCTTCGTGGAGGCTGACGGTGAGGGCTTCAAGTTCTACACCGAGCTGAACGGCGTGAAGACCTACGTGCTGGCTAAGACCACCACCTCCGAGGACGGTAAGGTGTCCAAGTACATTGGCTACTCCACCGAGGAGGGCACCACTTGGATCTACAAGTCCGAGACCAACGCTTGGTTCACTACCATCGACGGTCTGGAGTATGTGGTCGGTACCTACGGCACCTACAACACCTTCTGCATTTCTGATGCTTCCTTCATGACCCCCGACACCACCGGCAAGACCCAGTTCCCCTGCGGTCTGATGCTCAAGGAAGTGGCTGAGTCCATGACCCCCTCCGAGGGCCCCACCATCTATGAGACTCCCGAGGAGATCGTGAACGCCGCTTATGAGCTGGCTCTGGGCGGTATCCTGTCTGCCGGTCATAAGTACACCCTGACCGGTACCATCACTGAGATCCCCTCTCCTTGGTCGGATAGTTACGGTAATATCACCGTCGTCATCGTGGTCGGTGACATGACCGACAAGCCCATTGAGTGCTACCGTCTGACCGGCGAGGGTGCCAAGAACCTTATGGTCGGCGATACCATTACCGTCACCGGTGAGATCCTCAAGTACGACAACAAGACTGAGACTGGTAAGGTTGAGTTTAATGCCGGTTGCACCCTGGATTCCGGTAACTTCTGCAACCACACCCTGGAGGCTATTGCCGGTAAGGACGCTACCTGTACCGAGGCAGGTCTGACCGAGGGACAGAAGTGCACCACCTGTAACAAGACCGTTACCGAGCAGACCGAGATTCCCGCCCTGGGCCATGAGTGGAACGAGGTTATGACTCATGATGCCGACAACCACTGGACTGCCTGCACCCGTTGCGACGAGAAGAAGGATCAGGCTGCTCACAACAACGGTGATGACAGCGTCTGCGATACTTGTGGCTACGGCTGCGCCCATACCGATGTCAATCCCGCTACCTGCGCGACTGCTTCTACCTGTAAGGCTTGCGGCACCGTTCTGGCTCCTGCCACCGGCGAGCATACCTACGACAATGATTCCGATGCGACCTGTAACGGCTGTGATCACGTCCGTGAGGTCAAGGAAATGGTCGTGATCTTCTACCCCAAGGATAACAAGTACGTAACGGGTGTTGAGTACTTCTATTCTCCCAAGAAGATGGAGCTGACCCTGAGCGACAACAAGGCTGATGCCATTGTTCTGGAGAAGATCACCAACGACGATGGTTCCGTTTCCTTTAAGGCCGGCGACAAGTGGCTCTACTCCGACGGTACCCACACCGAGTTCGTTTCCGCCGAGGGCGAGAACACCAAGTTCGCCATCGAGGAGACGCAGGACGGCGTGTTCATCCGTTGCTTCACCGCTCAGTTCAGCGGCAAGCCTCAGTATCTTGAGGTGTACAGCGGCTATCTGACCTGCTACGGTATGGGTTCTGATGCCTCCATCTACACCTTCCGTATCGAGTCCGCCGACGGTGCAAACGGCACGGTTCAGGATGATGCCAACAGCAAGGTCGATGGCAGCGCAGGCGGCAATACCCCCTCTCAGCCTTCTACCGGCTCCCTGGATGCCAAGAAGCCCGAGGCAGGCAAGGCCTACAAGTTTGCTTTCGTTCACGGCGGTATTGGCTCTGACATCTATTACATGACCGGCGAGATGAGCTCTTTCTACATGGCTACCAGCAAGAACAAGGCCGACGGTGTTGATTTCTATGTGGAAGAGACCAACGGCGGTTACTACCTGTACTGCATGGTTGGCGGTGCAAAGAAGTACGTCAATGCCAAGGCGGCGATTGGTACCGATGGTAACGAGCATATCAACGGCACCTATGACGCTACTGCCGCGACCGTCTACACCTATGATGCTACCCTTAAGACTCTGGTGGCTTCTATCAACGGTGAGAACTACATCTTTGGTACCAGAACCGACAAGACCTACACCACCCTGGGCCCTGTGAAGGCTTCTACCAATCCTTACTACGCACAGTTCATTCTGGGTTGATTATGTAAGGCTTCGGGTGTTGCAACCGCAAATGCGGTTGCAACACCCTTTTTCTTATATACCTCTTGACGAATCTCCCAAAATCTGCTACAATATAGGTATCAAAAGAAATGAGGCGATCATATGAGATCCAATAATTCATGGAAACGGCTATGGAGCGTATCAGCGGTTCTGCTTCTGATACTGGCCGTATTCTTCGGATGCGACACGGGCGGCAGTACCGATACCCCCGTTGCCATGCATCAGCTCAATATTCAGCAGTATGAGGAGATCACTCTGGAAATCGGTGACAGCCTGCAGCTGACCACGGATGCCCCCGAAGCGGCGAAGGAACAGCTGGTTTGGACATCATCCTCCCCCTGCGTGGGCATCACCCAGAAGGGTGAGATCATCGCGCAGGCCGAAGGCCGGGCTACCGTAACGGTTTCGTATTTCAGTCTCTCGGATACCGTGACGGTGATCGTGGTATGGGAACTTCCCGAAGAAACGCAGGGAGGCTTTATCCCCTCCGTCACTACACCCGCCGAAACCGAGTCCGAGCCTGAGACAACGTCGGATCCCGAGACAGTCCCGGATCCTGAAACGATTCCTGCGCCTGAAACAACATCCGCCCCCGAGACGGTTCCTGCTCCCGAAACAATTCCCGATCCTGAGACAGAACCCGAAACAGAGACCGAACCCGAAACCGAATACATTCCGCCGACGGTAATCATCGAGGCAGAGCGGTCTCCCGCAGGATACAAACCGGCGGGCAGCCTTCAGGAGGCGCTGGATCGTGCGCAAAACGGTGAACTGGCGGGCTATCCCTACGTGCCCGATCAGGCGCCTATTCTCTCGGAGTACCGTCCCATGCAAGACGGGAAGTATATTAAGAACAACGATCCCTACTACATCGACGAGAACACCTACGTGGTGGTGGATGCCTACGGCCGGGAGGTCTTCCGCATCTATCGCGGTGGCGCGTATATCTCCCTGGAGGAGGTGGCGGCCTATGTCTACGCTTTCGGTGACATTCCCGCCAACCATTCTACCAGTAAGTCTACCAAACCAACCGCCAGCATTTGGGGGGAATACCTCCGTGTCAATCATACCAAGTTCAGCGGAGATACCTCGCGATACCCCTATGAGCCTGTTCTCCCCCGCATCAGCGGTTGCGGCGGCGACTTTACCTATTATGAGATGGATATCGGTACGACGGGTACTGATTGCGATCCCAACTATTATGCGGCGCTGTACAATAACGGCAACAGGATCACCCGCGGTGCGGCCCGTATCGTCTATGCCCGTTTTGACCGCAACGGCAACAAGATCATTGAGGCCGACGAAAAGTATGTTTTCTACACCTACAATCACTATAACGATTTTCAGGAATACCTGAACTACTACGGCGGTTGGGGAGAGATGTTTGGCAATATTACCGGCGGTGGTACCATTTCCAGCAAGTACGACTATAATCCCACGCCCTACGTGCCTGTGGTGACAGCTCCTCTGACGACTCGCGGTGCCCGTATCCTGCCTGTGCTTTGTGTTGACGTAACTCCGCCCTTCAAGGTGGAGGCGACGGTTCTGCACTGCGACTTCCACAGATACCGCGATCTGGCGGCGTGAGAATTAGGGGCTTTGCCTCGGATAACCCTTACCCTTACCATCCTCTGCGTCGCAAGCAACGCTTAAGAAAGGCTCTGCCGGGGGAGGGAAGCGGCGCACGGACGGTATCCGCATGCGGAGGGCAAGTAAAGCCGTGTCGTGACCAAACCGTAGCGAGACCAGGGGAAACCCCTGCCTGATAAATCCAAATTTGAATATGTTTCAAAAATAACCCGAGCCGTACAATTCGTACGGCTCGGGTTTTCGGTATGGCGTTATTGAGCAATATCTTTGATTTTCTCATACACGATGGGATCCATTCGCTTCCAGGCCATGGGGGTGATGGAGATGTATCCGTCGTGGACGGCGTCGATATCAATGGTGAGATCGCACGTATCCCTGGGAATGGGTGCGCCAACCTGCATGTACATGTTATTTCCGCGGGGCTCAAAGGCATCGGAGAAGAACTCGCCACCTTGACGGGTTACGCGGATGCCCTTGGGGGAATTGGTGTGGGGGAAGTTGACGTTGTACATGGAGCCCTGCTCCAGTAGTCCGCTTTGGTTCATGAAGTTCCACCAATCGTCCAGCATCCCCAGCGCCTCCTCCATGGCACCCACGTCGTAGGACAGGGCAATGGCGGGGATGCCCAGGCGGCCACCCTCGTTGATGGCACCCACAGTACCGGAATAGGCAATGTCGTTGCCCAAATTGTAGCCGCGGTTGATGCCCGACAGGATGAGGTCATAATCCTTTTTCAGTCCTGCCACGCCGAAACGCACGCAGTCGGCCGGGGTGGAGTCCATGGCCCAGACACGGATATCCACCGAGAGGGGGACTTCCTTGATCTCTACGGGATGGAGAAAATCAATGGCCTGACTTTTACCGCTCTGCTCGACCTTCGGGACAACGCAGGTGACATCACCCAGCTTGCGTGCCCAACGAATGAAGTGGGGGAGGACGGTGGCGTTCATGCCGTCGTCGTTTACGATCAGGATCTTCATAGCCATTCCTCGTTTCCAGCCTTGTAGTCAGCCAGCCGTGTGTCGGCATCGGCCAGAAGAGCTTTCAATTCCTTGCGGCTGTGGACAGTGGCGCCGCTGGCGCAGGCATGGCCGCCGCCGTTGTACTTTTCAGCGATCTCGTTGATGGTGACGAAGCGAGAGCGGAGACGGACACGAATACTGCCATCGTCTGCCTCGATGAATGCGATCCAGATGAGGGAGCCTTTGATGGAATCCATATATCCTACCGCGTTGCAGGCCTGCTCAAAGGTCAAGTCGAACTTTTTACGGGTGGCGCGGGTGATATAGACGTAAGCTACGCCGTTTTCCGTAATCTTCATGCGGTCGTAGACATAGGACTGGTATTTCAGCGTGTGGAATTCCTTCATATACAGGTTGGCGTAGAGGTGATCTGTGTCCACGCCCTCGTCCAGGAGCATACCTGCCAGCCGCATGGTGTCGCCCGACACGGAACGGAAGCGGAAGCGTCCCGAATCCGTGACCATGCCCGCGTAGATGCGGGTGGCGGCTTCCACGTCGATCTTCAGTTCGTTCTTGAAGGCGGCGTAGAAGGCGGCGATCATCTCGCAGGCCGAGGAGCGGTGCTCCTCCACCCACTGGTAGTTTCCGTAGGACTCCTTGGGAATGTGGTGATCGATCTTGCAAAGCTCCTTGCAGAGAGCATAGCGGGGGTTGGACACGCGATCCTCCGTAGCGGTATCGATGACAATACCCAGTGCCTCGGCGTAGAACTCGTCGGGCATGGGGGCATCCTCGTCTCCAAGGAATCCCACGTAATCCGAATAATCCGTGTTATTGACCACGATCTCCTTTTGCGGATAGGTCAACCGCAGAATGCCTCGCAGACCCAGGGTGGATCCCACGGCGTCACCGTCGGGCCGCTTATGGCGGAAAATGACGATGCGGTCGTATTCCTTGATCTTGTTCAGTATGGTCTGCATAGACTCATTCATGGGATTCTACCTCCGAGATGGAATTGAGATCGTTCAGCAGGCACATAGCCTCTTCGCGATTCTTCAGAGTGCACCCGCTGGCCTTCTGATGGCCGCCGCCGCCGTATTTGACGGCAATGGGGTTGATGTTATGCTTGCTTGAGCGGATCTCGCACAGGACTCCATCCTCGGTCTCGGTGAAGTTGACCCAGGTATCGATACCACGGATTTCTCCCATGACGTTGACCATGCCGCGGGACAGGGTAAAATCACTCACACCGTAGCTCTGTGCCTCATCGCGGTCGGTGTAGATATAGGCCACACGGTGGGGGGTGGTTTGGATCTTCAGGGTGTATTTGGCCCGTAGCTGAATGAAGGAGAGATCATCGGCGTAGAGATTGCGGTAGATGTCGGTCGTGGAGAAGTCTCGTTCCATGAGGAAGGAGGCCATACGGTGGGTTTGGGCATTGGTGGAGTCGTAGCGGAAGCGTCCCGAATCCGTAACCATGCCGGTATAGAGCAGCTTGGCGGCCACAGGAGAGACTGTCAGCCCGCATTCCTTGGCAAAGGCGGTAACCAGGCCGCAACAGCTCTCAAAGGAGGTATCGGTAATCTCCAGGGCGCAGATGGGCTCCACAAAGATGTGGTGATCCAGACGGGCAGTGGCGGCGGCGGTGGTGTAGCGCTCGTCGCAGATGAGAGATTTGGCGGAGGTGTCCAGCACGATGGCCAAAGCGGTCTCATAGGCCTGGTCGGAAACGGTGTCCATAGGCTCGTCGATCATGAAGGCATAGCGGTCATTCGTATCTCCCACGGCAAGAATTTCTTTGTCGGAGAAGGAATCTTTCAAAATGCGGCGGAGTCCGAGCTGACTGCCCAACGCATCGCCGTCGGGATTCTTATGACGATGGATGATGATGCGTGGAGCCTTGCGAATCAGCTCCAGAAATTGTTCGAACATAGTGTGTTTGTATCCTTTCACTCGTCAAAATATCCCTTGTATTGCACCTGCAGAGGGCTGTTCGGGAAGAGGTAGCCGTGAAGCTCGATAAAGTAATTGTCGGTCATGCTGGCGATGTAGTCTACCACGATATCGTGGGGATCGTTCTGCTCGTAGGGAAGGTCGCGCTTATAGTGGGCAGCATTGACGTAGTCGATGTGATGGCGGAAAATGGGAGAGTTTTCGTTGCCTGTCCGCAGATCGTCCAACAGCTGACCGTAGATCTCCGCCATCATAGGCTTGACCGTGGTGTCCAGATGAGCCGAGGAAGCGGCGTAATTGTAGATCATGCGGTAATTATCCAGACGAGATTTGCGCAGTGCCTTGAAGTGCTTGGCATCCAGCTTGATGTACGGCTTGCCGTAGCTGTTCTCAATGACGTTGACGGCCAGATTGTTGATGATCTCGGAATTGAGGGAACCGATATCCTCGTTTACAAACATGGATTCCTCAGTCATTTTGGCACGGGCGGCGTCCTGACGATCCTTGCCCAGATAGGCGATGATGTCGGACAGGCGCACAACGGCGCCCTCTAGGGTACAGGGCATCATGCTCTGTACTGCCGCAGGGGTAGTGTAGCAGGTTTCGATGATGCGGTCAAACTCCGTAAAACTCGAAAGGGGGACGGGATAGTACTCCTCACACTCCAACTCTCCGTTATGTGCGGCGATTCCGTTGAGGGTCTGAAGGCTTACGTTATAGGGGAAGATCTTGTCCAGCACTCGGACGGAATGGATGTTGTGGTAGAAATGCCGTCCTGTGTGTTGGAAGTAGAGCTGATCCAAATAAGCCTCGCCCGTGTGGGCGAAGGGTGGATGCCCCATGTCGTGCCCCAGGGCGATGGCCTCGATGAGATCCAAATTTAAATGGAGAGCGGCGCCGATGGTGCGGGAAATGCGGGAGACAAGCTGGACGTGAAGGGAACGACGGGTGATGTCGTCGTTCTTGTAAAGGGAAAAGACCTGGGTTTTATCGGTGTAGCGGTTGTAGTAGGGGCAGTGCATGATCTTATCGATGTCGTGCACGAAGGTGGGGCGCCACACGCTTCCTTTGTCCTTGACCAGATTGCGGCGGCGGATAACGTCGCTGTCGGGAAAGGCTACGGCAGGGAAGATATGGTTCTCCCGATCCGACTGGATCCGTTGGGTCATTTCCGCAGAAAGAACCTCGTATTTGGGCATGGGTATACCTCCGATGGTGATATGGGGAGGGAAGAATTACATAGATGCCGCTACATTCAGCGCGACGGACATCATGTCGGTAAAGGTGTTCTGTCTGGCATCCGCGTCCAGAGCCTCACCGCGGAGGATGTGGTCGGATACGGTACAGATGGCCAGAGCGTTCTTGCCCGCGGCGGCGGCGTTCATGTAGAGCGCGGCGGCCTCCATCTCCACGCCCAGCACGCCCATCTTGTACCAGCCGTTGTTGAAGTTGGGATCGGCGTGGTAGAAAATATCCGAAGACAGGAGGTTACCCACCTTGTAGCGGACGCCGATTGCCTCGCACTCGGATACGGCGCGACGGAGCAGGTCGTAGGAAGCGATAGGGGCGTAGTTGCCGTTCAGGTTGTACTGCGCCTGATAGTTGGAATTGGTGCAAGCACCCATACCAATGATGATATCGCGGAGCTGAATGTCGTCAGCGAGACCGCCGGCGGAGCCGATGCGGATGATGTTCTCCACACCAAAGAAGTTGTACAGCTCGTAGGAGTAGATGCCGATGGAGGGCATGCCCATGCCGCTGGCCATGACGGATACGGGGACACCCTTATAGGTGCCGGTGTAGCCCTGGATACCGCGGACGTTGTTGACGAGCTTGGCGTCGGTGAGGAAGTTCTCGGCTACGAACTTGGCGCGCAGAGGGTCGCCGGGCAACAGCACGGTCTTGGCGAAATCGGCGGGGGTGGCTTTGATATGGGGG
>JAZRIF010000218.1:0-8586 GCA_045645165.1 Eubacteriales bacterium | reverse complement strand
GCTTGGCCTCCGACTTACTGCCTGGAATTCAGCGTTGCGGGCCAGCTTCACCGAGGTCAGAGCCGAGTCGCCCTCCACGATGTAGAGCTCCCGCTTTTCGGGGTCCTTGGAGCGACAGCCCACGAATTTCTCCACCCGGTTGGCGATGTCGATGGTACCCGTCAGCTTCTTTTTGAGGTTGAGGCGGGTGGTCTCGGCGGTCTCGCGGCTGCGCTTGTTTACCAGGACCTGGTTGACGAAGAGCTCTGCCTCGGTGGGATGCTCGATGAAGTAGATCTCCAGCTGGGAGCGGATGAATTCGTTGAGGGCCTCGTAAATGAAGGTGTTGTTGATGGCCTTCTTGGTTTGGTTTTCGTAGGAGGTCTGGGTGGACTTGGAGTTGATGACCAGCACCAGACAGTCGGCGATGTCGGGGTAGGTGATGCGGGCCTCGTTCTTGGTGTACTTGCCCTGATTCTTCAGGTACTTGTCCACGGCGTAGGTGAAGGCGATCTTCACCGCCTTATCGGGGGAGCCGCCGTACTCCAGATAGCTGGAGTTGTGGTAGTACTCGGTCAGGTGGACGGTGTTGGACACGCAGAAGGAGATGTCAGCCTTGACCTTGTACTCGGGCTTGTCGGCGCGGTCACGACCCTGGGTCTCCATGTGCCACAGCACGGGCTGGGTCATGGAGGAGGTGCCCACGATCTCGGTGATGTAGTCCGAGATACCGTTCTGGTAGAGGAAGGACTGCTCGGTGAACTTGCCGTCGGGCTGTTGGATGAACAGATCGAAGCGCACGCCCGCGGACACCACGGCCTGACGGTGGAGGACGTCCACGAAGAACTCGTCGGGGATGTTGATGTCGGTGAAGACCTCCAGATCGGGGCGCCAGCGGATGACGGTGCCCGTGCGCTTCTGCTTGGGGGTCAGCTCCTCCTCGGCAAGCTTCTTCTGGGCGGGCTTACCCTTCTTGAAGGACATGGTGCGCTTATAGGTTCCGTCGTAGGATTCGACGGTCATGTACTCGGAGGAGTACTGGGTGGCGCAGGCGCCCAGACCGTTGAGACCCAGAGAGTACTCGTAGGCCGAGCCGCCGCTGTTGTTGTCGTATTTGCCGCCGGCGTAGAGCTCGCAGGAGATCAGCTCCCAGTTCCAGCGCTTTTCCCGCTCGTTCCAGCCCATGGGGACACCGCGGCCGTGGTCGTCCACCTCGATGGAGCGATCCTGGAAGTAGGTGACCTTAATGACCGAGCCGTGGCCTTCCTTGGCCTCGTCTACCGAGTTGGAGAGGATCTCAAAGAAGGAATGCTCACAGCCGTCCAGACCGTCGGAGCCGAAGATGACGGCGGGGCGCTTACGAACGCGGTCCTCGCCGCGGAGGGAGGTAATACTTTGATCGCCGTAGGCGGCGGGCTGTTGGGTGGTTTTTTCGGATGCCATAGGATACTCCTTTGTTCGGATTCGTGTATGAAGCAAATTCTCCAAGGGTGGAGAATGATATATGTATACTATTATATTATAGCATATTTCTCGGAAAAAAGCAACCCCTTTGGGGCGGCTAAAGGGGATTTTGATGGTAAAATTATCAAGATGTTGTGGCTTTATTGACAAATTATCGCAGATGTGGTATAATCAAGGCGGAAAGAAGCTGTGGCGCGGCTATGGCGGGAGTGGTAAATTTGCAGTTTGCAGGAGCTATGTCCCTTTCTGTCAACAGGGAACCCGGACAGAAAGGCGCAGACCCACACGCCGCAAAGCCGAAATGTTACCCTCTTATTTTATCTCCAAGAAAGGACTCACCATGAACCTGATCCGACACCTGCAAACCGCGGTCTACCCCGCTACAGGAACGCCTGTCATTGCCTTTTTGGGGGACAGCGTGACCCACGGCGCCTTTGAGTGCATTCAAGGGGACACGGCGGGGTGTATCTTTGATTTTGATGCGGTCTACCACACCCGCCTGCAGAAAATGCTCCTGACCGTCAACCCGTGGCTTCCTGTCAGCATCATCAATGCAGGAGTGGCGGGAGACAACGCCCCCATGGGGCTGGCTCGCTTGGAGCGGGACGTCATCGCCCATAAGCCTGACATCTGCGTGGTCAATTTCGGGCTCAACGACCTGTCCGAGACGGTGGAGGAGTACGTGGCTGCCCTGCGCGCCATCTTTACCCGCTTGCGGGAGGCGGGGATTGTACCCATCCTGTTGACGCCCAGTATGCTCAATACCTACGTCCACCCCGACACCATTCCCATGTATCAGGAGTTTGCCGCGGTGACCGCCGGGTGGCACGTAAGCGGCCACATGGATGCCTACGTGGAAGCCGCGCGAAACATGGCGCAGGAGATGGGGATCCCCGTGGCCGATGCCTACGCCCGCTGGAAGGAGCTGGAGGCCGCCGGGATGGATATCACCGCCGGCTTGGCCAACTACATCAATCACCCGTCGAGGGAACTGCACCAAGTCTTTGCAGACGTTCTCTTTGAGACGCTGCACGGGGATTTGTGAGCGAAAGGAACCGTTATGAAATTCAGAATGTTATACGTACTTCTGCTTGTGGCCGCCATGGGAGGGATCCTGTGCGGCTGTGACAAGCCCACGCCCGAGGTCGGGGAGCATACCCATGTGGCGGCCGCCTGGGAGACCACCGTGGAACCGACCTGCTCTGCCGAAGGCTTGGCTGCGGGGGAATGCGCCCTGTGCGGCGAGGATGTGCAGATGCCTCTGGCCAAGCTCCCCCACACATTCACCGAGACCGTGACTCCCGCCACCTGCGAGGAAGCGGGGCATACTCGCTTTACCTGCGCCTGCGGCTACGCCTATGACGGAGATCCGATTCCTCCTGCGGGGCATAGCTTCGTCAAAAGCACGGTGTCCCCCACCTGCGAAGGGGAGGGCTACACGCGCTATGCTTGTGAGTGCGGCTACACCTATGACAGTAACCACGTTCCGTCTTTGGGACATACCTTTACCGAAACCGTGACCCCGCCTACCTGTGAGGAGGAAGGGTACACACGCTACACCTGTGCGTGCGGCTATGCCTACGACGGTCATCACGTTTCGTCTCTGGGGCATACGTACACCGAGGAAGTGATCCCGCCCACCTGCGAGGAGGAGGGCTATACACGCTATACATGCGCGTGCGGGTATACATACGATACAGACCATCTTCCGCCCACGGGACATACACTCGCCGAGGAAATGATCCCGCCCGCCTGCGAGGAGCAGGGCTACACCCGCTATACCTGTGAGTGCGGGTATACATACGATACGAATTTCATTCCCCCTACGGGTCATAGCCTCACCGAGGCTGTGACCGTGCCCCCTACTTGTACCGAGGAGGGCTATACCCGCGCCGTATGCGAGGTCTGTGACTACGAGCAGGAGGGCAATCCCGTGCCTGCCCTGGCGCACGCCAATGCTACGCTTGAGCGCTTCTACGCGACGGTCAACCGCGACGGCTTTATCCGTCATAGCTGCCCCGACTGTGGGGAAGTCTTTGAGGATAGTTACATATCTTATCGGGACATTGTCTCGGGGGCCTACGTGGAGAACACCGAGATCTTGAAGCAGGGCGTTGATACCTCCAAGTGGAACCACGATTTTGGCGCGTCTTTGGAGGATCCCAAGTCCCTGGATTGGGAAGCACTGAAGGCCGCAGGGGTGGACTTCGTCATTTTGAAAGCAGGCTCTACCCTGGGTATCGATCCCGCCTTTGAGCTGGACTATCGGGACGCCAAGGCCGCAGGGCTGGAGGTGGGCGCGTACTTCTACGCCTACTCCACCACGGTGGAGGAGACTCTGGCCGATGCCGAGATGCTCATTTCCTGGCTGGAAGGGAAGCAGTTCGAGCTGCCTATCTACTTTGATATGGAGGAGACCTCCATGATGGCGTTGGGCGGGGAACACCTGACCGAGCTGTGCGTGACCTTTGTGGAGCGACTCCAGGAGGAAGGCTACTACGCCGCCCTGTACACCAACACCGAGTGGCTGTACAATCTGCTGGATACCGAGTGGATCAAAACCAATCTGGACGTGTGGTACGCCCGATATACGGTCTCTCCCCCCGCGGAGCAGGGCGGCTTTACCATGGAGGACACGGAATTCCCTTGGAAGGACGGAACGAACTATAAGCCCGGGGAGACCGACAAGCGCTACGGGCTCTGGCAGTACACCGACAGCGGGATCGTCGAGGGCTTCCGCTACAAGTTCGATTTCAATTACGCCTTTAAGGACTACAAGCCCATTATGATTCAGTGGGGACTGAACGGGTTTTGACGGCCACCCTCGCCATTTTCGCCTCAAATCGAGGTTGATGTGAATATTTCGTGCCGTTCCTGTGGAACGGCACGTTTTCTTTGTGCAAATTTCCCGAAAAAATTTCCGAAAATCCTATTGACAAAATCCGCGATGTATGCTATAATATGCAAGTCGCAATTGAGTGCGCTGATATAGCTCAGTCGGTAGAGCACCTCATTGGTAATGAGGAGGTCATCAGTTCGAATCTGATTATCAGCTCCATATCCGAGTCCGTTCCAATCGGGACGGACTTGGTATGAGCGACATGCTGATATAGCTCAGTCGGTAGAGCACCTCATTGGTAATGAGGAGGTCATCAGTTCGAATCTGATTATCAGCTCCAAAAGCCCGAGGCAATTGCCTCGGGCTTTTGTGTGAAAAAACGAAAAAGATTTTTCGAAAACCTATTGACAAATGCGCCGAAATCGGGTATAATATGCAAAGAGTTTGCCGAGCGGCAAGCGGAATTTTTCTGTAAACCGTCGGCGGCTATATCTCCGGCGTATGCGAGGGGAGGGAAAAAAGTCATGGCAGAAGTCAAGGTAAAAGAGGGCGAGTCTCTGGACAGTGCTCTCCGCCGCTTCAAGCGTCAGTGCGCACGGTCGAACATCCTGACCGATCTTCGCAAGCGTGAGTACTACGAGAAGCCCAGCGTTAAGCGCAAGAAGAAGTCTGAAGCAGCACGCAAGAGAAAGTACAAGTAATTTGTATTCAAAGAACGACCCTTCGGGGTCGTTTTTTGATTTGTGTAGGTTTGTTTTCGGAAAATATATTGACAAATCGGAGGAAATGCTGTATAATGAATCATGTGCAACTACCTTTGCATAATAATTTTTGTGGAGGATCTTATGAAGCAGTTTATCAAGGCTATGGACGATATGCCCTTTATCGTTAAGCTTCTGCTGTGCTTGCCCGTTCTGGATATCGTCTGGAACATTTACCGTATCTGTAAGAGCGCCGACAAGAACAACACCACCGGTATCATTCTCGGTGTTGTCCTCCTGGTTCTCGGAAGCTACACGGTTGTCTGGCTGGTTGACCTGATCAGCGTGATCGTGAAGAAGGACATTCTGTGGATCGACTGATGTACAACATAGGCTCGGGGTCACCGTACGCGCGGTGACCCTATCCTTTAGAAAGCGGAAGTGAAATCGTATATGGAAAAAATCAACATAACCAAAGACAAGAGCTTCTACAGAGACTTCTTCTCGGTCTGGTCGGTTCTTGTCCTGTATAACGTCATTACTCTGGGAGTCAACCTTCTGGACAACGTCATGGTCAGCGCTTACAGCGAGGCGGCTATGGCGGGAGTCAGTGCCGTCAATCAGGTGCAGTTTCTGTTCCAACAGCTCATGCTGGGGGCAGGGGACGCCGTGGTGGTGCTGGGCAGTCAGTACTGGGGACAGAAGCGGACGGAGCCCATCAAGCGTTTCTTCGTAGGCGCGCTCCTGCTCGGTGCGGGACTGGGACTCTTGTTCTTTACGATATCGGCCATTACACCTTCGGGGGTGGTCTCCCTGTTCACCGACGATCCCGCCATTCACGCAGCGGGAGTGGAATACCTGAAGGTCATGAAGTATTCCTTCCTCGTCTTCGCCATGACCAATCTCTTGCTCGCGGTTCTGCGGAGCGTGGAGACGGTGCGGATCGGTTTCTGGGTGTCGGTATCTACCCTGCTCGTCAACGGCGGGCTCAACTACCTGCTCATTGAGGGACGCCTGGGATTCCCTCGGATGGGGGTCACGGGTGCGGCCATTGCCACCTTGGCGGCGCGGATCATGGAACTGGTGATTGTGCTTTTCTACCTTTTGTGTCTGGACAAAAAGCTGACATGGCGTTTGCGGGACTTGTTCCGTATGGACAAGCTGCTCGTCAAGGACTACCTCAAGCTGGTGCGGCCTTTCCTGGTAACTTCCTTGCTCTTTGGCGGAGCGGTCATGCTCCAGACCGTGATCCTGGGGCATCTGGAGGAAACCGGCGCGGGGGGCTCCACCATCGCCGCCAACTCCATCGCTTCCACTCTGTACCAGATGCTCAAGGTGGCCATCGTGGGCGCATCCTCGGCAGCGGCTGTGCTGATTGGAAAGGCGATCGGAAGCGGCAGAATGGACGTTATCAAGTCCTACGCCAAGACGCTCCAGCTCATGTTCGTGGGCATTGGTGCGTGTACCTCCACCCTTCTGTTCCTACTCCGTGTACCCATTGTCAACCTGTACGCGGCCATCTCTCCCGATATCTCCCCCGAAACCTGTCGGATGGCGCTGGACTTCATCCTCGTCCTTTGTGTGACGGGATTTGGCACCGCCTACCAGATGCCCGTTGCCACCGGCATCATCCGCGGCGGCGGTGATGCGAAATTCGTGATGGTCAACGATCTCATCAGCATCTGGGGTATCGTGATCCCCGTGTCCCTCCTGGCGGCCTTCGTGTTCGAGTTCCCGCCCGTGGTGGTCATCGCCTGCCTCAACGCCGACCAGGTGTTCAAGTGCGGCGCGGCCTGCATCAAGGTGAATCGGTATAAGTGGATGAAGAAGCTGACGAGGGGAATAGAGAGAGAAAATTAAATAAAATGTGTCCCCTTATGGTTGAGGGGACACATTTTTATTGACTTCGTTTTGAGACAAATTCTTTTCCAGTGATCAGATAGTCAATGGAGACATCGAAATAATCAGACAAAATAAGAAGCATTTGAAGATCAGGACTTCGTTTACCTGTTTCGTAAAAGGATAAGGCCTCTCGGCTAATGGATAAGTCCATGGCAACTTTGAGTTGGCTATATCCTTTCTTTTTGCGTATCTCTCTCAGACCAATCATTGGGTGCATATTATTCTCCAAATTTTAGGGCTTTTAAAAAAAACCTCTTGACATTATTGTAACGTTATGTTACAATAATAAAGTAACAAAATGTTACAATTGAGAAAACTGAGGAGGAAAATGATGTATTGCAGTGCTTGCGGTAATAAACTCAATGATGACGCAAAATTCTGCTCTAATTGTGGACATAAGATTAGCATTTCCGTGTGTCAAGAGATTGGATCGCAGAATAATATTGTAGAAAAAAAGGAGGTTTCTTCTGAACAAAGTGTTTTGGAAGAAACTAGAGTTGAAAAGTTGCTCAATAAGTATTTTTCTAACATTGTTAAACAAGAAGACAATGTTATGCTGAAATCAATAAATAAATATAGGATAGCGCAATATCCGAAAAAGCAAATCGAGCGTTTTACAACAGACGAACCGCTTCTTATTTTTGATTATATGGGTGAGGGACTCAACGCCGGATTCGTCATTACGGAAAAACAATATATATACATAATGCGTTACGATACAGCATGGGCTTATAATTTGCAGGATTTGAATTGTGTCGTTAAAGATAAGAAAATATTAGCTACGATCATTTATTGTCGTTGCTTTAACGGTGAAGTTTCGGGTGATATGTATTTGAACGGTATAAGAAAACCCGATGCCTTTATAAGTGCTTTTAATAGTTTCCTTTTGGAATTGAATCAACCATCTAAATATGCCGAATTACAAAAACAAAAAGAGCAAGAACGAGCAGAAAAAGAATTACTTATAAGAGAGCATAACATTGCTGCAATTTTAAAGCAAGTTTGTGAACCATATGCCTGTCAAAAAACTTATTGTACTATAGGGGCACCCTTGCTTTCCACGAATGCTAAGGGGAGAGCCGTAAAAGAGAAATTCGGAATCGAGCAGTCTACTGAAATATACTTGATATATGACAGCTCGATTTTATCCAACTGTAGTGCTGGATTTGTATTATGTGAGCAAGGCCTGATATATAAATTAAAGCACAATAATGGAACTTTAGGTTGGGATGAACTAAAACAATGTAGTATTATCTTAACGATGACCGATTTGAAGATTGGGGATCTATCTTTTATAGCTTCGTCAAAAGAAGGGAAAATGGCTGTAGAAATCTTAACCAAAATAAAGGAGCTGTTAAAATAATGGGCGGTTTTATAGGCGCAATCTTTATTATTGCAACCTTGGTTATTGCTGGTTTGATATGCAAAAAAATCAATCAAAACACAATTGGAACCACAGGCGCATATGTGAAGCGATATATTATAGTTTGGTTTATTACTGCCGTGATTATGTTCGGGATTTTTTCAGCAATATTTTAGGCAATATTTTAGAGTAATATTTAGATACATCATAAAAGGAAACAGGCTTCCGAAGAGGGAGCCTGTTTCCTCATATTATTAAAGGAATGTGGGGGAACTTTAGGGTAATTTCTTCTTGAGGAACTGCCCCGTATAAGACTCCTTGACCTGTGCCACCTCCTC
>JAZRIF010000217.1:0-20173 GCA_045645165.1 Eubacteriales bacterium | reverse complement strand
CCCTTCAAGAACTTTCAAAAAACATTGATAAATAACCCTTTTTGAAAGTTTTTGAGATTCCAAAGAACTTTTTTCAAAAAGTTCTTTGGTGGGGGATCGGGGGCCAAGCCCCCGATAAACTCCAATTTGAATGATAGTTCGTTTCCTTATTATACAACAAATACGAAAAGATTTCAAGTTTTTTGTGGCATTTTTTTGTTTACAAATTGACTTCTTCGTGGTATAATAGTAAATGGTTTATTTTGTCTTTTTCCCGAACGGGTATTTTTCATGAAAGGTTGCCGCTACGGCAGGATTCAGGTATGGCTACTTTTTACGAACGCACATCCCCCATCCGCACGGCTGAGATCCTGTGCGTGGGCACCGAGCTTCTGCTGGGCGACATCGTCAATACCAACGCCGCATTCCTGTCCAAGCAGTTGGCGGCGCTGGGCATATCCGTCTATCACCAAACCGTGGTGGGCGATCACCCCGAGCGGCTCCGCGTGGCTTTGGCTGATGCCTTCGAGGGTCACGGCCGTCCCGCCGCCGATCTGGTCATCCTCAGCGGTGGTTTGGGTCCCACTTACGACGACCTGACAAAAGAGACTGTCGCTTCCTACTTCGGACGGGAAATGGAGCTTCATGAGGAATCCCTCGCCCGCATCCGCGACTTTTTCACCCGTACCGGTCGGGTCATGACCCCCAACAATGAAAAGCAGGCCATGATGCCTGTCGGCTGTGTGGTCTTCCCCAACGACTACGGCACTGCCCCCGCTCTGGCGGTGGGGGATAGCACCCGTACCGCCGTCATGCTCCCCGGGCCGCCTGCCGAGCTGATCCCCATTTTCAACGAGTTAGTCGTTCCCTTCCTGCGCCGCTACACCGAGGGCGTTCTCATCAGCCGCAATATCCACATTATGGGTCTGGGCGAATCCGCCGTGGAGCAGATCCTCCACGACCGTATGGTATCCTCCGAGAACCCCACCGTGGCTCCCTACTGCAAGTCGGGTGAGGTGCGCCTGCGGATCACCGCCCGCGCCGAGGACGAGGAAACGGCCACCGCCATGTGTGACCAAGTGGTTGCGGAGATTCAAGCCAACCCGCAGATCAGTCCCTATATCTACGGCGTGGATTGCGACAACGCCGAAACCGCCCTGGTGCGGCTCTTTACCGAGCGCGGACTGACCGTGGCCACCGCAGAATCCTGCACAGGCGGAATGATCGGCCAGCGCATCACCGCCATTCCCGGCGCCTCTGCCGTATATCTCGGCGGATGCATCACCTATACCAACCGGCAGAAGATCCAACTGCTGGGTGTCAACCCCGCCACCATTGAAGCCCATACCGAGGTCAGCGCCGAGACGGCTGCTGAAATGGCCGCAGGCGTGCGGGCAAAGCTGGGCGCTGACGTGGGGCTGTCCACCACGGGCTACGCAGGCCCCGGTGGCGGCACCGAGGAAAACCCCGTGGGTACGGTCTATGTGGCCGTCGCCACAAAGGACGACGTAACCGTTCAGCGGCTCTACTATCGACAGAAGTCCCGCGACTACGTGCGAGAGGCCGCCGCCTCCCGCGTGATGCTGGAGTCCATCAAAGCGATCCTGTAAGGATTGCGTCCCTTTTGATTGTTCGCCCGTCCGTCGGGCAGAATATACACTATAAAAACACAAAATACCGTCCCGCAGAAAGCGTGGCGAGCCGTATAACGGCAGGAGGTTTCACTATTATGGCAAAATTCAGAAAAATCGGTATTCTTTCTTCGGGTGGTGATGCCCCCGGCATGAACGCCGCCATCCGTGCGGCTACCCGCCGCGCCCTGAGCCAGGGTCTTGAGGTGGTGGGTATTCTCGGCGGTTACGCAGGTCTCTTGAACGCCGCTGATGAGTCCAATCCCGACGTCGTCCGCCAGAAGTATCTGCGTCCCTTTGACACCGCCAGCGTCTCCAATATCGTGACCCGCGGCGGTACCATCCTCTACTCCAGCCGTTGCCCTGAGTTCAAGACTCCCGAGGGTATGGCCAAGGCCCTCAAGGCCTGCCACGACTACGAGATCGACGCTGTCATCGCCATCGGCGGTGACGGTACCTTCCGCGGCGCCACCGATCTCACCAACCACGGCATCCCCTCCATCGGTATCCCCGCCACCATCGACAACGATATCACCGCCACCGAGCAGACCATCGGTTTTGACACCGCGCTGAACACCGCGCTGACCATGTTCGACGCTCTCCGCGACACCGCCGAGTCCCACGCCCGTTGTATCGTCACCGAGGTCATGGGTAACGGTTGCGGATTCCTGTCCCTGTATCTGGCGCTGGCAACCGGCGCTATTTCGGTGGCCATCCCCGAGATCACCTTTGACCGCGAGTACGCCATCAAGAAGATCCGCGAGGCTCGCGAGGAGTGCAACAAGCGAGGCATCATCGCCATCTGCGGCGAGGGTATGCCCAAGATGAACGGTATGGACTACGGCGAGGACTTCAAGGAGGAGATCGTCGCCCGCACCGGTATCGACACCCGCTATACCAAGATGGGTCACATCATCCGCGGCGGTAACCCCACCCTGCGCGACCGTCTCACCGCTACCCAGATGGGCGTTGAGGCCGTCAATATGCTGCTGGAAGGCCGCAGCAACCTGGTCATGTGCGTCAACGAAAACCGCATCTCCTCGGCCGACATCAACTTCGCGCTCGTACTGGATAAGATGTACAAGAACAAGCTGAAGGACGGAGATCTGGAGGGCTTCACGGGCTATCAGATCGCCCAGATGAAGGCCAGATGTGAGGCACGTCATGCCAAGATCCAGCGCCTTTACAAGATGGCTTACGACATCAGTATGTAAAAAATTTACAACTCCCGCGAGACTTTTTTCGCGGGAGGCTTTTTTTGCTCTTGCATTTTTGGGAAACTTATGGTATAATAGAGAAGCGAATGCCATATCCGTATGGCAACAAAATTTTATAGGAGGATTTTTTCATGCTGAAAAAATTGCTTTGCGCACTCCTGGCGTCCCTGATGCTGGTCGGTACCTTGGCTTCCTGCGGCACCGTCGAAGAACCCGGCGCAGAAACCAATGCTCAGACCCAGGCGGGCACTGTTGTGGAGGAGGAAACCCGCGAATCCCTGGACATCCCCGCTACCCGTTACGACGGCAAGGAAATCTGCTTTTTGACCCGTGACGAGAGCGAGTGGTCCACCCTGGAGATTTTCGCTGAAAATCAGACCACTGAGTCTGACAACATCAGCAACGCCGTGTTCGAGCGTAACGACCGTATTCTGCAGAACTACGGCGTCACCATTACCGAGCTGAAGAAAACCACCGGTGAGCACCACAGCTCCCTTACCAACGAAATCGCCGGTGGAAACGGTGACTTCCAAGCTGTCATCACCAACACTTCCGGCTCCGCCTCTTTTGCATCCAACGGATTCCTGTGGAACCTGAACGCCGATGAGATCGAGCACATGGATTTCACCAAGTCCTGGTGGGATACCAATATGGCTGAGGGTATGTCCATCGACGGTCGTCTGTACTTTGCTACCGGTGACCTGCTGACCTCGGATAACGACGCTACCTTTGTAATCATGTTCAACAAGACACTCGCTAAGGATTATCAGGATATCCCCGATCTCTATGCCTTGGTTGAAAACAATGAGTGGACCATGGATAAGCTCTATGAGTTCGAGCAGTTGGCTGTTCAGGACAACAACGGCGACGGCAAACTGGACTACGATACCGACATCTGCGGTATGGCCTACACAGCCGATGTTCCCTACTGCATACTCTTTGGCGGCGGCATCACCCTCTGCACCAAGGACGAAACGGATATGCCCGTCTACTCCCTGGACGTTCAGCGTGCTGACGACATTGCCGAGATGGGCAAGCTCATCTTCTCCAAGGATCACACCATCGACCTGAACGCTGTGGTCAACGCAGGCGGTGTCACCATGTATGACGCCGGTGTCAAGACCTTCGGTGAGGGTCATGCCCTCTTCATGGGCGAGGTCATGCAGTGCGTAACCCGTATGCGTGGCTGCGATGTGGATTTCGGTATTCTGCCTTACCCCAAGTTTAACGCTCAGCAGGCAAACTACGCCAGTATGATGCACTTCACCGCCTCCTGCGTTTCTATCCCCAAGAGCGTCAGCGGCGATGATCTGGTCATGGTCAACTCCATGATCGAGGCTATGGCTTACCATGCTGTAGATACTCTGACCACTCAGTACTATGAGATCAACCTGAAGACCAAGGGTGCCAAGGACGAGCAGTCCGGTCCCATGATGGATATGATCCTCTCCAACCGTGTATGCGACCTGTCCTACTACTATCAGTGGGGCGGTAACGCCTTCGGCCAGGTAGCAAACTGCCTGCTCCCCACCGGTAAGGGTGTTGCTTCCATCAGCAAGAAATTCGGTGCTATGATCGAAAAAAACATCGCGCAGCTGTTGAAGTCTTTGGAAAAGCACGAGAAGCAGTAATCTATCGTACATTCATAAAAATGTCCCCCATGTAATCATGGGGGACTCTTTTTTATTCAGATCCAAGTAGTAAAGACAGATCATGCAGAAAATTCGTATCCAAACGACCCAGCAGTTCCTTCCCGTTATACCCATCAGAAAAATCCACACTTCGGATCGCGGCGGCAATGGCCGCAGGCGTATGCTCTTGGTAATAGTACACATATTGTCCCACGTCGGATTGCTCCACCACGGAAATCCGCGCGCTGACCACCCGAAGACCGCAGGCCATGTAGGAAAGAATCTTGGACGGAAACGAGGTTTCGTTAAAAGCCCCCGTCGGATCCTGGGTACTGAGACCTATGTGACAACCATGTAAGAAATCTGTATAAGCCTCATCCCGAAGCACACCGTCATATGTCAGCGTGCAGGAACAAGCTTCAGAAATTTCGCGCAAATGAGCTTTTACCGCCGTTACCTCATCGGAAGTTCCTGTGCCCAGAATATGTATATGGTAGTGAGTCGGTAAGTACCGAGCCGCTTCCATGGCTGCGAAAGCCCCGCCCTTGCGGGGGTCTAACGTCCCTGCATAGACCACGTGGATCTTACCGTCATCCGGCGGGTCAACGGCAGGTGACGGAGCCACGCGGTAGGTTCCGTGAGAAATGGCGTGCGGTTTGCCTGTAGAGTTGACCAGCTCGTTGAGCTTTTCCGTTGGAAACAGATAGGCATCCGCGATGCGGGAAAATCGTTTCTCCCGACGGGAAATCCGCTTGGAACAACGCACATCGCCGTATATCTCCTCCATTTCCAGGATCAACCGAAAGTCCTTGCATCGTTTGAGCCAACGCAACACCGTCATAAGTCCCAGAGAATGGTATGCCCACAGGGTATCTCCATCCTTTACCAACCGCATAAGACGTGCGAACAAACGAATCTGAAAGAAAACGCGATTTACTCCGTTCTTGACAGGGTTCCCTCTACCGCCTGAGCGCAAGAGCTCCAATATCGACATTTTATCCAGCTGCACTACCCGTTTGCCTACGGACTTTTCTCCTCGGGTCTGACTGGCTGACAAGACGTGGAGTGAATACCCTAATCGCACAAAACAATGGAACAGATAATTCACCTTGGTATACGCGGCAGGATGGCAGACTCGCTCCTCCCCTCCGTTCGGTACATCGTAATGCGCCAGACATAGAATGCGTCGTTGGGCGTAAGCCGGAGATACATCGTAGGGCGTCTGAAGATCCATCACGGCGGAGTAGTGATGGCCCTTCTGATCTTCCGAAGGAGGGTCCTTTCGGAAATCTCCGTATTTGCGGGTCAGATAACGTTCCGCGTCAGAGGGGATTCGCACCTGCAATCCCTCAAAGGAGGCAATCATTCCCTCTCCAAACTGCTCACGGGGGGTGTAATCCAATGTCCTTTGCCAGTTCCCGTGATTACAGAGTAAGGAGGATGTACGGACGTCGTATGCGGAGATCAGGTTTTCGTACCGTTCCAGGATCTTTCCCGTTTTCCGATGGATTCCCAGCATTCGCATAACACGAATCGCCGAGCGGACTTTCAGGCTGAAATTGCCCTCAAATGCCGAAAGCAACAGCCTTTTATAGTATTTTTTGCGACGCTCCAGTCGTTTCTGTTCACGCTTGCTTTCAGGATAGCCGTCCAATGGAAAAATATCCATAAATACACCGTGATTCATGGGCAAATGCGCTACGGGTTTCTCTACAAACGTCGTGCGGCTGTCCCGCAGCTTGGCAAAGACGTTGGGGTACGCAGGGTCGCTTCGAAAGGTTTGCAGGAAAAGTCCTTCGGGAAGCAACGCAGGTGCCTCCTGAAGAAAACGATTGTAGTCGGGACGGAGAAGCGCTACGTCCACGTCGTCATCCCAGGGAATGAAGCCACCGTACTTGACCGCTCCCAACGCGCTTCCGCAAACCAGAAAATAAGGAATATGCAATGTCTCACAGAGTCGCACGAAGCAGCTCAGAAGTTCAAATTGTTTTCTTTGCAGTTGATTCATAATTCAATCCGTACAGTTCCAAGTATTCGCCGAAAGCAGTCTCGGCATCGAAGAACGTCCGCGCGCGAGCACGGCATGCTTCCGCAGAGAAAGGAGTTTTCTCGATCACGTAGCAAACGCTTTCCCAAAGCCTTCGGATATCATCCCGTTTCACGACGATACCGCAGGTATCGTCCACACATTCGGAACTTCCCCCGGTGGCAAAGGTCACCACCGGCGTACCGCAGGCAAGAGCTTCCGGATTCACCAATCCCAGCACCTCCTCACGGGTAGGATTGATGAATACATCGGCGGCCGTATAAATTTCTGCCAAAGCGGCCGCGTCAAGGGTACGCGGAAGGCATACGATATTGGGTGGAAGTCGCTTCTCCGTTTGAGAATCCACGCCTACAAGCACGATCCGGTGCGTATCCTCCAGCCGTTCTGCCAACGCCTCGAACACGTCTAAGCCCTTACGTTGATTCCACGTGTAGGCAACCCCCAGAAGGATCCGCTTATCATCCAATCCGTATCGCGTTCTGAAATCACTTGCGACAGGCTTGAACACGTCGGTATCGATCCCGTTTCGAATCACACGGGTCGGATATTCCTTGAAAAACGATTGCTTCACTTGCGTTTCCATCCAGAAAGAGGGCGCAACTATTGTCAGATCCAGTCCTTGCACGGCCTCCCGCTTCCGATCATACAGAATGGAGCTTCGGTCGGAAAGCCAGCTATACCGCCGATACAGCGGGCATGCTTGGCATCCCGTTCTCCATCGGTCACATCCAATCCCATCATAGTGCGGGCAATACGCCGTAAAAGCCCAACAATCGTGAAAAGTCCAGATCGTTCGTATCCCCTTATCACGCAAATAGGCCAGTAACATTTCCAAGTGGACGTTGTGACCATGGAGATTGTGCAGATGAACCAGCGTGGGTTGGATTCTGTCCAATTCACGCAGCAGCCGCCGCGTCGCGCGGTGAGAATTGAATCCGTAATGACCCGTCATACGGGATTTCAACGCTTGTCCTTTCAGATACAAAAAACTTGCATACCGAATCCCCCGCGGATGTCCTCCTCGGGGTTGTGTATGCAAGATGTAGTTTTCGACTCCCCGCTCGTCCAGGAGTCGGCTGATGGCGCAACATATGCGCCCCGTACTACCCGCGGTGCAGGTAGCATTGATCTGCACGACGATCATAGCCAAGCTCCTTTCCAAGAATCATGCGTAGCGGAATACATAAGGGAATACGTTGAGCTTATCCGCTCCCGTATATCCTTGCAAGAAAAACCAAACGGTGAAGAAAATAACCATGACCGCGACGGACAACCTCGCCATAAACACCCACATGGGCTTAGCTCGACGGGCAATCCGCGGGATCAAGACGGGAATAAACAGGAGAAAATAGTAATTGACCCGCATAGCCAGAGTGTGAACCGGTGCAAAGCATTGCAGGAACACGGATAATACGAGGATATTCCGCAATGCCGCCGTATCCGCATCCATCATGGCTTCGTCGGGAATGATGAAGGAGTAAGCCGTAAACAGCACCAGCAAAATGAGCACTGTATACGCCCCTGTATCCGTCATCTCGTATTCACTCTCTCCCACAAGCAACAACAGCAAACGGAAAATAGGCTTGTTCAGAAGGAGGACGAGCAGCATGGCCGGGGTTAAAAAGAACAACCATTTCTTGGTAATCCGAACACGGTACAGCGGGTACAACAAAGCAATAATACAGCCGGAACGGTGGAGGGAGGCCGTTACAAGTACCGTCAGGATGAAAAGCCACCATTTCTTGTGTTTGGCGCAGTACCAAGCAGGAATCACAAGCGCCATAGCCAGAATTTGCCGAAGTCCCGAAAAATACATAGTAAACGGCGCAACGGTGATGAATAACGCAATGGTCAGTATGGCATCCTCCGACTCTTTCCGATAGAAAAGCCAAATCGGCACCAGAGACAGACCGGCCACCAGTGCCAAGAAGATTCCGAATTGGCTTGTAATACTACGGATCAGCTTTTGAAAAACGTAATATCCCACATCTTTTTCTGCGGCAAAGATCTCCGACCAAGCAGTCGTTCCCGACCCCAAAAACTTTTCCTCATACCGCAAAAGATCCGTCCCACAGGTCACATCACGGAAAGCGAGTAAGCAAAACAGAATGGCGAAAAACGACGTAATCGCCAGGCGCCGCGCAAAGCGAGCATCCGCAAACGGTTTTACATCAATAGCCAAAAAGAGTGCATACGGAACTAAAACCATTACAAAGTAGGGTACCATAACACTCCTTTCCGATCCGCTCGGGTCTGCTGCTCCAGCTCATATCTTTCATACGTATATCATACCATATACCGCTGTATTTGTCAATACTCGGCTGTTTTCGCACGTGTATACAAACCGTAATTTTTGATCTCGGAAAGTCGGTAAAAAAGTTATGAGTATACTGTAAATAATCCTTTGTTCAAATGTAAATAATCCCCAAAACAGCTTGCTTTTCCCTTCTATGTTGATATAATACTTAGTTAAGAGATCATTCTCGCCGCGTTCTCACTCATCGTGCTGAATGCGGCACAAATTTTTAGGAGGAGCACATGAAAAACAACATGAAACTGGCTGTGTATGCGATGGCTGTAGTGCTGATCATGAGCGCGCTATTGGGTCTTGTTGCCTGTGACAAGGGCTGCGATCACCAATGGCAAGATGCTACCTGCACGGCGCCCAAGACTTGCAAGCTCTGCTCGGAGACTGAGGGTAAGCCCGTTGCACATACGGGAGGCACGGCTACCTGTACACAGAAAGCAGCCTGCTCTGTCTGCGGCACGGAATATGGTGATGTCAGCGAGCACGAATGGGTAGACGCTACCTGCGCCCAGCCTAAGCACTGTGCCAATTGCACAGCCACCGAAGGTTCTGTGGCTGACCAAACGCAGGGCAACGCCCCCACCTGCACCGAGAAGGCAACCTGCTCTGTTTGCGGTGAGGCATATGGCGAGCTCGGCGGTCATACCTATGACCAAGCCGTCGTTGCTGACACTGCCCTGAAGTCCGCTGCAACCTGTGAAAGCGCAGCTGTTTACTACAAGTCCTGTACCTGCGGCGCTGTCAGCACCAACGATGCCGACGTATTCACCGACGGTGAGGCTCTTTCGCACGTTTATGATCAGGCTGTAGTAACCGATGCTGCTTTGAAATCCGCTGCAACCTGTGAAAGCGCAGCTGTTTACTACAAGTCCTGCACTTGCGGCGCTGTCAGCACCAACGATTCTGACGTATTCACCGATGGGAATGCCACCGAGCATCAGTTCTCCGAGGCATGGAATCAAAACAATGCCGAGCACTGGCGCACTTGTGCGTGTGGAGAAAAGACGAATGTAGCTCCTCACGTCTTTGAAAACGCCAGCGTAACCAAGCATCCCACCTGCGTAGCTGATGGTGAGAGCACGGCCACCTGCGTCTGCGGTATGACCCAAACCTCCGCTCTTCCCGCTACCGGAGAGCACACCTATGTGAACGGTGCCTGCTCGGGTTGCGGCAAGCAGGAAGCTGTCACTTGCGATCACAGCGTTCTTCACGAGGAAATCATTGACCTGGCGGCCCACGGTGCATGCAAGGGATATATGTACTACAACACCTGCGATTGCGGCGAAGTGGTTCTCTTTGATCTGTCTTCGGATATGAATTTCACCTGCGATTTCAGCTCCTATGAAGAGACTGAATCCGAGGATGAGTACGGCAATGAAGTTTATAATTTCTTTGCATCCTGTGCAAACTGCGGACTTGAATTCACAGCTGTGGAGCATTACGGTTCCATCGGTTGCGTCGAATTCGATCGTGCCACCGTCTCCCTCGACAAAAACGGCAAGTCTTTGATCAAAGACGCCCTTTGGGAGGAAACCGAAATTGATCATGAGGGCGATGAACCCGTGAATGTCGATGTTTCTCAGTTCGGTGCCTGCGGCGGTACGATCAAGGTTTGGAACTGCATCCACTGCGGTGAAAACTGCGACATCGAGATCGAATCCGATCAGTTGCTCTGCCCCATTGATTTTGAAAGCGATACCATCCCGGAAGAGTTTGTAGATGCCCAAGGGAATACGCATGTACGCTACACCCTGACCTGTCCCGATTGCGGTCTGAAGCTCATCAGGGAGGAGTGGATTGAGGAGTTCTCCACTTGTGAAGAAATCTATCACGAAGAAATGTATGTAATTTGCGGGGACAATGTCATTTTTGAGCACCTCTACGAAGAATATGAGGTTGAACACGAATACGATTACACCTGCGAAATCTTGGGCGACACCTGCGGTAACGGCATGCGCCTGACCTTAACCTGTAACGACTGTGGTCATACCTTCACCCGCATTCGATTCAATCATATCAGTAGCTACAGAAACATTGATTTCTACGATTTGGGCATGTGCGGCGGTTACATCGAAGAAGAGTACTGTATCGCATGTGACACCCTTCTGCATGTATGGGAAAACAATTATTGTGATTGGTCGTATATCGGCATGACCGATGACGACTATTCCGTATATGAATGTCATAGTTGCGGTGCACTTCGCTACATAAAATACACCGACTACGAAATAGACGAAAACTGCGAATACACGCAAGTTGTGTCCTGTATTTACTTCATGGGTGATGAGGAAATCTACCGTTACAAGAGTTCGGATCGTAACGTAAGCCATGAATATGAATACACCTATGACATGTGGGGCGACACCTGCGAGGACGGTTATACGGTCATCGAGACCTGTATCCGTTGCGGAAGCACGTACACCTGGGAAAGCGAGAGACATGATTCCGAATACAGGACGATTGACCTTTCTGAATACGGCATGTGTGACGGATACATTGAGGAACGCTACTGCATAGTGTGCGATACCGTTCTGGACGTATGGATTAACGATGATTGCTGGTTTGCATTTACCGGTGAAACAACTCAAGACGGCTTTGAGGTATATGAATGCAGGGATTGCGGTGCGATTGCTCATGAGCACGTGATCCAAAGCGAAATCGATGAAAATTGTGAATATACAGAAACCGTCAATCAGATTTACTTCAAAAACGGCAAAGAAATTTACCGCTATGAATGGACGAATACCGATTCCGATCACGAGTATGAATATACCTATGACATGTGGGGCGACACCTGTGAGGACGGTTATACGATCATCGGGACCTGTATCCGTTGCGGAGACACGTACACCTGGGAAGACGAGGGACATGATTCCGAATACCGGACGATTGACCTTTCTGAATACGGCATGTGTGGCGGATACATTGAGGAGCGCTACTGCATAGTGTGCGATACCATTCTGGACGTATGGATCAACGATGATTGCTGGTTTGAATTTACCGGTGAAACAACTCAAGACGGCTTTGATGTATACGCTTGCGAGGATTGCGGTGCGATTGTTCATGAGCACGTGATCCAAAGCGAAATCGATGAAAATTGTGAATATACAGAAACCGTCAATCAGATTTACTTCAAAAACGGCGAAGAAATTTACCGCTATGAATGGACGAATACCGATTCCGATCACGAGTATGAATACACCTATGATATGTGGGGCGACACCTGCGAGGACGGTTATACGATCATCGGGACCTGTATCCGTTGCGGAGACACGTACACCTGGGAAGACGAGGGACACGATTTCGATTACCGGTATATTGATCTCTCGGAATATGGTTTGTGCGGTGGTTATGCCGAAGAAACATACTGTCCCGTGTGCGATACCGTTCTGGACGTATGGATTGACTATAATTGCTGGTTTGAATTTACCGGTGAAACAACCCAAGACGGCTTTGATGTATACGCTTGCGAGGATTGCGAAACCGTCACACACTACTATTATGACGAGGAAACAGAAATCCTCATATTCTTCAAAAACGGTGTCGAGATCTTACGATTCACTTATATTGATTCCGAATAATTCCCTTCCGTATACGATCATAACAGCCCCCAACGGCCATTGCCGCTGGGGGCTGTCCCTATACGAATATACGGTGAACTATCGGTCTTTAAGACTCCACCCGTGATCACCATGGTAGATCATGAGTTTTGTCATACCGCCGTCGATACAGATATTTTCTCCCGTGATAAACCCCGCCATCTCCGAACAGAGATATAAAACCATATGGGCAATATCGGGAGGAATGCCCACTCTGCCTACCGGCTGTTGGGTCGCATCAGCTCCCTCATAGACCGTATAAGCGTTGTCGATCCAACCGGGAGAAATGGAATTCACACGCACTTTACCCGCCAAGCTCACAGCGAGCGCATGGGTCAATGCCGAGATTCCTCCCTTTGCCGCTGAGTAACTTTCGGTCTGGGGTTGACTCATGCGATCTCGGGAGGAGGAAATATTGACAATGCTCGCTCCTTCGGAAAAGTGGGGAGCAAACAGTTTGGCCAGGTAGAAGGGGGCGGTGACACCCACCTTCAAGGCGTATTCAAAGTCCTCATAGCTTCCGTTTTCAAGACCGCACATTTTTGGTGCGGCGTTGTTGATGAGATAGTCCACGCGTCCGTAGTCCGAGATTACCTTAACGGCAAACCGCTCCAGCGTTTCCTTGTCGGCCAAATCACCCACGAAATAATCGTTGTCCAGAATGTCGATCACACAGACGACGGCCCCTGCGGCTTGAAATTGCTCACATATACAGCGACCGATCCCCCTTGCTCCACCTGTTATGACAGCGACTTTCCCCGTAAAATCCCACATAAATTCCTCCATCACTCCACCGTAGTGACCAGTTCATCCATGTCCTTGCGTTTCTTAACACGAAGCTTGTCCTCATCCTTGGCATATCCCAATGTGATAACCAAGCGCACCGCGCCGTCAAGGCCGCAAATACTGCGAATCACCCCGTCGTCCAACCATCCAAGAATGCAGGTCCCCAGTCCTTGCGCCGTAGCCTCCGCCGTAATGTACGCCGCTACGATGCCGATGTCGATGGAACGGTAGTCGTTCTTCTTCATTTTTGCGCCCAAAGCCGCCGTCGCAACGTAGGGCATCTCGGAGATCACCAGCATCACAGGTGCCTCTGAGGCAAATTGATTCATCCCCATGCCCCGGGTAGCCTTGGCCACCGCTTGGGCGGCCTCACCGTGGCACACAGTGATGTGGTAGGGTTGTCCGTTGCAAGCAGAGGGAGCCAGACGGGCGGCGTGGAGAATGGCAGTTAGCTTCTCCTGCTCCACGGGGCGCTCAAAATTGTAACTGCGGCAAGATTGCCGCGTCTCTGCGATTTCTGTAAAATTCATATTTGGGCTCCTCTCTTACTGAATCTTTTTGCCGTCGAAAAACGCCTGCCCCACGCGTTCGCCGAAATTCCAGTAGGCATGGGTTACGCTATCGTAGATGATGGGATTCAGCTTTTTCACGTCAACCTTGCCGCTTTCATCCAGCAAGCTTTCGTCGGCACTGACGTTGATAATCTCTCCCACGCAGATACCGTCCTCGTTGAATTTGATCAGCTTGCATTCCACCGTCATGGGCAGTTCCTCGATAATGGGCGCGTCCACGTACTCGCTCTTCACGGCATGGAATCCTGCCTTGGCAAACTTATCGGGCATATCGTTGGCCGAAACGATACCCACGTAATCGCAAGCCGCTACAGTCTCGACTGTAGCAAAGCTGACGGTGAACGCTTCCGTCTTCTTGATATTATCGGTGGTCTTGTGGTCGTCTGCCAAGCAGATCATGACTTGGTTGGTGTCATAGATACCGCCCCACGCCGCATTCATGGCGTTGGGCGTGCCGTTTTCATCATAGGTTCCGATGATCAGTACAGGCATGGGGTACAGCCAAGTTTTGGCTCCGAAATTTTTGCGCATGGTGAGTTCTCCTTTGGGTACGTTTTCTTTGTTTTCATTATAGCAAAAAAGCGGTGTTTTGTCAATGATTTTCGGGACACTTCCCTTTTCTCGGTACAATGATGCGGATATAAGCAAAAATATATCCATGCCGCTCCATCGGTGCTTGACCTTTGCAGTTTTTTATGCTATAATGTATGTATACTTCTACTACTGGGGGAAAAAAACTATGGAAAATTTGACAATCCGATTGGAGACCGCTGCCGACTACCGAGCCGTGGAGGAACTCACCCGCGAGGCCTTCTGGAACGTGTACGAGCCGGGCGCCTCGGAGCATTACTATGTCCACATGATGAGAAATCACCCCGATTTCATTCCCGAACTTGCGTTCGTACTGGAATTGGATGGCCGAATCGTGGGCAATATTATGTACACCAAGGCATGGTTGGAGGATGAAACCGGCAACCGCAAGGAAATCCTATCCTTCGGGCCTCTTTGTGTTGCACCCGAGTATCAACGAAAAAAGCTGGGCAAGCTCCTCATCGAGCATTCATTTGAAATTGCCAAACAGATGGGCTACGACGTCAATATCAACTTTGGCAACCCCGGTAACTATGTCAGCCGCGGCTTTGTTAGCTGTAAGAAGAAAAATGTGTGCTTTGTGGCAGAAGGCAACTATCCCACTGCTCTGCTTGTAGCCGAGCTTGTCCCCGGTGTGCTGGAGGGCCATCAATGGATGTATATCCCCAGTACAGCCGCCGATTGCTGCGAGGACACCTCCGCAGTTGAGGCCTTTGATGCTACCTTCCCTCCCAAGGAAAAAGCGTGGAGACCCAGCCAGGAAGAATTCTACATCTACCGACACTCTTCGGTAGTTCGATAAAAAAAGCATCATTCAAAAAGATCAGGCTTCGCGAGAATCTCATCGTTTTGATCTAAAAAAACCAGCGATATCCCATATATACCGGAAAAGCATTTCGTCCCCTGACGGTTTTCACCGTCAGGGGACGTTTTCTGATGCGTTTATTCATTTTCCTTCTTGCGTCTCACCGCAGGCAGCGCCACATCATCGGTCCCGATATTCACTCCCTCTTATGGTTGATGTTTTCGTATGCAGATAGCGGTCGATCACTTTCGGGCGTGGCGGCCGAAACAGGGCACGCACATAAGGCCATCATGCTCGCAAGCATGACCGTCGCCAGTATAAACACGATTGCACATGTCCGATTTCGCTCCATGGCGAACCCTCCGCACAAAAAACAATTCCTATCGTGATAGCATAAAAACTCTCGTTTGTAAAGACAAAGCATAAAATCAAATCAAACGTTGTGCAACAATTCCCATTCATATCCCCCGAAAAACCGCTCACAATAATACCAGAGCCGAGCGAAGCGCAAAGACGAGCCCAACGGGACGTCCTTCCGCATCCCGCCCGGGCTCGATGATATAGATGAAATGTCCCGCCGAGCCGCAAGCGCCAAAGCGTGGGCGTCAAGGTGCGGGCAGATAAGACACAAGCAAAAGGAGTCATTACCATGGCAAGAAGCAACAAGACCCTCGTTCCCGAGGCAAAGCAGGCACTGAACCAGTTCAAGATGGAGGCCGCCTCCGAGGTTGGCGTCAACCTGAACCAGGGCTACAACGGCGACCTGACCTCCCGTCAGGCCGGTTCCATCGGCGGTCAGATGGTCAAGAAGATGATCCAGTCCTACGAAAACGGTCTGGCCGGTAAGAATCAGAACAACCAGTAAGTTCATTTTCTGACGACCAAACGGTCAAGCGGGGTCCTGCTACGGCGGGATCCCGCTTTTTTACAAAAAAAATTGTTGAATTTGTTCATTCCCCTTTACACAGGCAAAAGTTTGTGGTATAATAGTCCCAAACATGGCGGGAACTTCTCTCCCGCCCTCGAAAGGAGCTTCACCATGGCAAGCAAGATCAAGGACGCAAAGTTAGATTTCCTGTTTCAAGCCATCCTGACCCTCGAAACCGTTGAAGATTGTTACAGTTTTTTTGAAGACCTCTGCACCGTCTCCGAGCTGCAGGAAATGTCCCGCCGTATGCAGGCCGCCCGTATGCTGCGGGCTAACGCCGTTTACGCCGATATCGCCGCCCAAACAGGACTCAGCACTGCGACCATCAGCCGCGTCAACCGTTGCCTGAAGTACGGCAACGACGGCTATAACAAGGCGTTGGACAATCTGGAGGCCAATCGCCATCCCGGGCTCACAGACCGCCACCGCTCCTGACCCCCCCGAAAAACTTATTCTACAGAGGACATCTATGTACGACGGATACCGCGCCATTGCCTCTGCCTACGACCGTTTCAACGCCGACGTGGACTACGTACGGTGGAGTGAATTTTTGGAAGCCTGCTTCAAGAAATTTCTCCCCGCCAAGCCCGAGATCGTGCTGGATCTGGCCTGCGGCACAGGGCGCATGACCTTCCCGCTGGCCGATCGCGGGTACGATATGATCGGTATTGACGGCAGCGCCGAGATGCTGGCTGAGGCCTTTGACAAGAACGCCGACCGCACCGATCGCCTCTTTGAGGAGGCTTGCGCCCGTCTTGGCATAGACCCGGACGGGTTTGATACCGACGCCGCCATGGAAGAGCTTGCCAAGCATCCTGCCCCCCTTTTTTTGCAGCAGGATATGCGGGATTTCGAGTTGTACGGCACCGTAGACGCTACGGTGTGCTGTCTCGACAGCCTCAATTACCTCTGCGGCGACGGGGATCTTTTGGCGTGCCTGAAGTGCATCCACCTTTACCTCGCGCCGGGCGGGCTTTTGGTGTTCGACGTCAACAGCCCCTACAAGTTTGCCCACACCTACGGGAATAATGCGTATATACTGGAGGATGAGGACGAGAGCGGCAAGGCTGTTTTCTGCGGCTGGCAGAACGAGTACGATCCCGAGAGCCGTTTGTGCAAATTCTATCTTTCCCTCTTTGCCGAGGGGGAGGACGGTGTCTATACCCGCTCCGACGAGGAGCAAACCGAGCGGTGCTTTGACGAGGCCGAACTGACCGCCGCCTTGGATGAGGCGGGGTTTGATCTTTGCGGAATTTACTCCGACTTCGATTTCTCGCCCGTGACCGAGACCACCGAGCGGTGGTACGTGGTGGCGAGGACGAGGAAAGTGGGGGATTGGTATCTCTGCGAAGACCGCACATAACTCGCGTCAACATTTATTTCATACCAATAAAAACAATACCATAGAAAGCGAAACATCATGAGCAACAACACCATTCTCCGCGCCATGACCCAGGACGGCAGCGCGCGGGTACACGTCATTCGTTCCACCGAGATGGTCAACCGTGCCATCGAATACCACAAGCCCTCCCCTACCGCCACGGCGGCGCTGGGCAGAGTCCTCACCGTCACCTCCATGATGGGGTGTATGCTGGGCGAGGAGACCGACTCCATCACCGTGTCCTTTGAGGGCGACGGCCCCGCGGGGCGCATCCTCGCGGTCAGCGACTGGATCGGCAACGTCCGTGGGTATATCCAGAATCCCGCCGCCGACCTGCCCCTGAAACCCAGCGGTAAGCTGGACGTAGGCGGTCTCGTGGGCGACGGCATCATCAACGTCATCAAGGATCTGGGCGGCGAGATCCCCGAGAGCGGCTCGGTCGCCCTGACCAGCGGCGAGATCGCCGAGGACATCACCACCTACTACGCCGAGAGCGAGCAGGTGCCCACCCTCTGCGCCTTGGGTGTGCTGGTGGACACCGACCACTCCTGCCGCGCCGCAGGCGGTATCCTCGTTCAGCTTCTTCCCTTCGCCGACGAGCAGACCGTAGACCTTTTGGAGCGCAACGCCGCTGATCTGGCGCATCTGTCCTCCATGATCGACAAGGGTATGGACAACAAGGCCATCATGGACGTGGCACTCCGCGATATTCCCTACGATATTTTCGACGAGCTGACTGTGGACTACAAGTGCAACTGCTCCAAGGGCAAGATGGACGCTGTCATGCAGTCTCTCGGCCGCAAGCAGGTGAACGACCTCCTCCGCGAGCAGGTTGCCGAGGGCAAGCCCGAGGAGCTGGAGATCGTCTGCCGTTTCTGCAACACCCGTTACACCTACACCAAGGACGAGCTGGACAGCATGGATTTTGCCAAGGCGTAAGTATGCAATACTGGATCGGGATGCGGAAACGTGTCCCGATTGGCGTTTATAAATTGCAGTTTGTTGGGGGAGCGGGAAAACGCCAAAGAGGAACTTCTTAAAAGAAGTTCCTCTCTGGACTCTCTTCAAGAACTTTCAAAAATGATGATTCATGAATGTTTTTTGAAAGTTTCGAGGATTCTTAAGGAACTTTTTCAAAAGTTCCTTAAGCGGGGTGCAGGGGCAGAGCCCCTGCTCGATAAACCCAAATTTGAAATTCCCTTTTGAAAGGAGCTTACCATGATCTACTCATCCGTCGACCAGCTCATTGGCCACACTCCCCTTTTGGAGCTGACCAACATTGAAAAAAAATACAACCTCTCTGCGCGCCTTGTGGCCAAGGTAGAGTCCTTCAATCCTGCGGGGTCGGTCAAGGATCGGGTGGCTCTGTCCATGATCCTCGCCGCCGAGGCCGAGGGAAAGCTCTCGCCCGGCGCCACCATCATTGAGCCTACCTCGGGCAATACGGGTATCGGACTCTGCGCGGTAGCCGCCGCCCGGGGGTATAAAGCCATCATCGTCATGCCCGATACCATGTCGGTAGAGCGGCAAATGCTCATGAAGGCCTACGGCGCTGAGCTGGTACTCACCGACGGCAAGGACGGAATGGCCGCCGCCATCGCCAAGGCCGACGAGCTGGCCGCCTCTATCCCGGGTGCCATCGTGGCGGGGCAGTTTGTCAACCCCGCCAATCCCGCCGCTCACGAGGCCACCACAGGCCCCGAGATCTGGGAAGACACCGACGGGCAGGTGGATATTTTCATCTGCGGCGTGGGCACGGGGGGGACCATCACGGGTACGGGTCGGTATCTCAAGTCCATGAATCCCTCGGTCAAGGTCATCGGTATGGAGCCCGCAGGCTCGGCGGTTCTGTCGGGCGGCAAGGCAGGTCCCCATGGACTTCAGGGCATCGGCGCGGGATTTGTCCCCGAGGTGCTGGACGTGGACATCATTGACGAAGTGGTAACCGCCACCGAAGAGGATGCCTACGCCGCAGGTCGGTTGCTGGCTCGCAAGGAAGGGATTCTGGCAGGCATCTCATCGGGTGCGGCGCTTCACGCGGCCATACAGGTAGCCTCTCGCGCAGAAAATGCGGGCAAGACGGTGGTCGTCCTGCTCCCCGATACGGGCGATCGCTACCTGTCTACTCCGCTGTTCGCAGATTAATTCCGTAGCGCCTCGGCATTTTGCCGAAATTTCATACGGACTCTTGCAAATTTACCCCTTTTGTGGTATAATTAGGGCAGATATATTCCTACAAGGAGGCATACAGACATGAAAAAGATCATCACCATCAGCCGTCAGTTCGGTAGCGGCGGTCACTCCATCGCCAAGGCGGTTGCCGAGCGCATGGGCATCGCGTTCTACGACAACAACCTCATCACCGAGGTGGCCAAGAAAAGCGGCCTCTCCGAGGAGTTCATCCGCGAAAACGAGGAATACGCCTCCCATTCCAGCAGCTTTTTATACCAGCTTGCCATGAGCACCGCGGGTACCTACGGTTATCCCTCGGTCTACCAGAAGCTCTACGAGGCCCAGACCAAGGTCATTGAGGAGATCGCCAACAAGGAATCCTGCGTCATCGTAGGTCGTTGCGCCGATTACATTCTGAAGAATCGGGAGGACTGCCTCCACGTCTTCATCCACGCCGACAACGAGCACCGCGCCAAGCACATTCTGGAGAAGTACGGCCCCACCGAAAAGACCACCGCCCAGCGCA
>JAZRIF010000216.1:0-2133 GCA_045645165.1 Eubacteriales bacterium | reverse complement strand
ACCCGCGGTGCCGAAGGAGAGGTAGTCGGTGAAGCGGAGCTGGATCTCCTTGTCATCGTCCTTGATGGACAGAAGCTCGGCGCGCTCTGCGTCGGAGAGCTTGTCGGAATTGAGCCAGCGGTTGTAGTTGTCGAGATAGTTTGCCATGTTGAGGTTCCTTTCTATATACGATATTTTGTAAACTGATTTTAGAGAATCTACCGTAGGGGAGGGGTTTCCCCTCCCGCGTACTTTTTTGGAGGGTGTTATCGGGAGGGGCAAGCCCCTCCCCTACAGGTAAGGTGATTATGCGTCCAGCTCCTTCTCAAACACGTGATACCCCGCGCCAACAGTCGTCACCTTGCCGTCGAAGTCCACGTCGGCGGTGACACCGAAGGGGGTCTGGATGAACAGGTAGAGCTTGCCGTAGCGCTTGGACCAGCGCACCGAGATCTCGCCCATGACGGTATCCACCACGGCGTGGCAGGACAGGAGCTTCTCGGGGAAGTAGGGTTTAATCGACACACGGCTGAAGGCGGGCTCGGTGGGGATGATGCCGCCGAGGTAGGCGTAGAACCAGTAGCCCACGGCGCCGTACATGGGGTGGTTGTGGGAGTTCATACCGGGATTCTTCTTCATCTCGACGCGCTCCCAGACGGTGGTGGCCTCGTTCTGGAACATGAAGCCGAAGGAGGGGTACTCGTCGGAGGTGATGACCTTCCAGGCGTCGTCGATGTAGCCGAACTTGGTCAGCATGTCCATGAGGTAGCGGGTGTTGAGGTTGCCCGTGGTGAACTTGTAGTTCCGCTCCACCAGGTCGTCGCGCATGACCTTTGCGGCCTGCGCCTCGTATTCGGCGGGAAGGATACCCAGCCACAGGGCGAAGGCCTGACAGCCCATGGAGCCCGTGGCCACCTTGGCGGTGGCGGGATCAAACCACTTGTCCAGGAAGGCTTTTCTTACGTATTCAGCTTTCTCGGTGTACTTGGCCTCGGCCTCGACTCTACCCGTGCGGCGGGCGAAGTCGGCCAGCAGCTTGCAGTTGTAGTAGGAGTAGCCCGTGGACATGACCACACCGGGGGTGACGGCGCTGCAGGCGAACTCGTCGCTCATGCAGGCGTAGGCGGGGCCTGCCCAGTCGCCGTAGTAGGAGTAGTCCACCGTGCCGTCGGGACTGCGGGAGAGGAGGTAGTCCTCCCAAGCGGCCATGCCGTCGAAGAACTCGTCCACAGCACCGATCTCGCCGTAGTGCATGAGAGCCTCCTTGGCGGCTACGAGGTAAGACGAGCAGACGGGATCGGCGGGGAGACCGCCGTAGATGTAGGGGGAACAGCAGGTGAACTGACCCTCGGCTCTCTGCTCGTTCTTGATGTCCTGCAGGATCTTGGGGAAGATGCGGGAGGCATCGAAATTGTAGGGGGTCTCCTCAAAGCGCACCGTGGCATCGTTCATCCAGGCCATGCGCTCGTCGCGCTGGGGGCAGTCGGTGAGGATGGAGTGCATGTTGTCCCGCTCGGTCATGACCAGAGCTTCCTGAATGGCGTTGACCATGGGGGAGCCGCAGGTGAAGGAGGAGCGGTTTTCCAGATCGGTGTGGATGAGATAGGCGCAAATGTCCTCCTTATCCAAACGGTCAAGACCCGTGATCTGGCAGTAGCGGAAGCCGTGGTAGGTGAACTTGGGCATCCACGCGGGCAGATCACGTTCATCGCCCGCCGCAATGTAGGTGTCGGTCTGCTTGGCACCGCGCAGAACGTCGGTGTAGAGAGTACCGTCCTCGTTCAGCTCCTCGGTATGAACCATGGTAACGGTCTGCCCTGCCTTCATGTTTTGGGGGAGATCAAGGCATACCACTCCCGCGATATTCTGTCCGAAGTCCACCACGAAGGTGCCGGGCTGGGGGGAGGTGATCTCCTTGGGGAAATAGAAATCATTGTTCTGGATGGGCTGAAGGATCATGGGGCGCATCTCACCACGGGGGGCGGCGGTGGTCTTGACGGGGATCTTGTCGCAGTCATCGAAATCCTTGTTGAGGGATGCGTCAAAGGTCTCGCCGTTGAAGATGGAGGAGGTACGGGGGTGGAGGGCGCATTCCCACGTGTCGTCGGTGGCAATGTCCTCGGTGGTGCCGTCCTCGTAGTCAATATGGAGATA
>JAZRIF010000215.1:0-15216 GCA_045645165.1 Eubacteriales bacterium | reverse complement strand
TGCTGCGGGCGTACCTGTCCGCGCGGCAATCACTCAAAGCATTACAGGGCGATGGAAGGCTACGGGAGGTGGCCTTCCATTTTCAAAGCATGGATGATGCGCCGATTTCAAGTGCGATTGAAAAGGCACAGGCCATCATGGAGCGTATTTCCCACGCCTGTCTCTCCTACGGTGAGAGACAATGGACGTTTGCGGCGGCGGGGTCACAAGACAACGGAACGCTCTTTGAGGAGTTGAGTGCCTGCGCGAAAGAATTGGGGCTGGCATTTGCCGTCAAGGAACGACGCCCCATATACCCGGATCCTTATATTTCCGAAGCGTTCCGCACCCTGTACAAGCGGGAGTTTGAGCAGCTGGAGCAGATCCTGAACCCCCTCTCGAAGGAAAAATTCGGAGAGGTGTTGGACCATACACCGTCGTTGGATTTCTATCTGCAAATGGAGGATTTCTACCGTAAAGCCGAGGGGCGGGGACTTGTCCGTTGCATACCTGTTATTTCGGACGAAAAGCAATTCTGCTTGCAGGAGATGTACGATTTCACCCTGCTGTCCTCGGACACCCCGAGCATTGTTCCCAATTCAACCTATTTCACCTCCGAAGAGCCCTTCTTTTTCCTTGTGGGCGCAAACGGCGGTGGTAAAACCACCTACCTGCGCGCCATTGGCTGCAATCTGGTATTGCTGATGGCAGGGTGTCCCATCATGGCGCGGAGCGGTGTCGGCTACCCCTTCACGACGGTGCAGACCCATTATCCCGCGGATGAGCGGTTTTCGGGTATGGGGCGGTTGGACGATGAACAACGGCGGGTGGATGAAATGCTGACGGGGGCGAACACGGACGGATTTTACTTGTTCAATGAGACCTTCAGCGGAGCGAACCATGAAAAAGGCTTCGCGTTGGCTATGCAGTTAGCAGAGAAGATGCACAATGAAGGACGGTTCGGATTGTTTGTCACCCACTTTCATCAAGTCATTGGGAAAGCCTTTCCTGTGTTGAATGTCGGGACGACCGTAGATGAGCTTGATGAGAATGAACAAAGTCATTCCGATGCTTACCACAGCCGTACCTATCGGGTATCCTATGCGGGAGCAAAAGCGTACTCCTATGCAGAGGACATTTTGCGTAAATACGGTATGGACAGGCACTCACTTCGGGAACGGTTGGCGAGAGAGGAGGAGGCATGATGAAGCTGCGTAGTTTATTGCATGTCACGGATGAGCCGTCGGGAACCGTGGGCAAGAAGCTTCTATATCATCTGTCCTTGGACACTACTTTTTCTGTCATCTGTCAAGGCTTGCCCGCCAGTTTCCGCGCCGCGTTTTTGGATGTGCTATCCACACCGCTGGTCAAGGAAGAGGATACATCGTATCGGCGAGAAATCCTGCACGACTTTACGAAGCATCCGGGCCTGCTGGACAGGATGGCACAATCACTATCGGATTTTGAACAAAGTAAGCAAGCATTCCAAAAATTAAAAAAGGAAATGCACGCACGTAACTTTGGTGTTACCCAATATGCGTTGGGTGGCTCCCGTGAGTCTGTACAGGAGGGGGCAGCGCTTCTGCTACGCATGCTGGATCACGTCAAGCGGTTGCGGGAGATACTCGACCTGTATCCATTGTCTGCTCGTGGACTGTCCACCCTTGCCCGAGAACTTGAGCAGTTGACCTGCCACCAAGAGTTCGGTCATTTGATCGCCCTGCTACAGCGGGTAGATCAGATGTGCTCGCCGGCGCCTCCCGTCATTGCCTTGGCATTAAACTCAAGCGGGCGCATTGTCGGTTGTCATTTGACGGAATCATCTTCCCCGTCAGTAGCGGAGAATAAGGTTAAAAAGCGTTTTTCTCTGAGCAAGCCCGCACTTGGAACTTCTGACCTCACCGACCCAAACGGTACGAATCGAACCGTCCACATGAATCCCCCTATGATCCGTTCGGTTTGCCAAGGTCAGCTCAGAGCCTATCCCTATCTGGAGATGGAGGCGCTGTTGACCTCCCTTATGGCGGGGATCGTGGATCACATAGGGGCGCTTTATCAAGAGCTTCGCTTCTATTTCGTGGCAAGAGCATACGTAGCGTTTCTTCAAACGAAAAAAGTGCCCTATACCTACCCGAGCGTGGGAGAACAAAGCACTTTTCAGGATGTGAGAGATTTGAGTTTGCTCACCGAAGGCGTTGAGAACGTAGTGCCAAACGACTATTGGCCGTTGGATAAGGATGGAACTCTGTTGTTCGGTGACAACGGAAACGGGAAAACGGTGTTTTTGCAAAGCATTATGAGCTGCCAGCTTTTGGCGCAAGCGGGACTGCCGATTCCTGCCCGTCATGGAACGGTCAAGCTGTATGCCTCCCTGCAAACGCAATTCGCGGAGAGCGAGGAGCCGAGAGCGGCTCAAAAGCAGATGGGAAGATTCGAACAAGAGGTACAAGAACTTTCTTCGATCATCGAATCCATGCCTGCGGGTAGCTTGTTGATTCTCAACGAGGTCTTTCAAACCACTGCATATGCCGAGGGAGCGGTAGGGCTCTACTACATACTCCGCTATCTGACGGAAAAGCGGGTGGATTGGATCGCGGTTACACACTTGACCGATCTGCGTGCGATCTTTCAAGGGCAAGGAAAAGGCCGGGTGGTCATGTATGAAATGACGCGGGAACATAGGGCCTTTATGCTCGATCAACACTAAGGAGGAAAGACGATGAAACAAAAGATTGCTGATTTCTGTGTAGCCCAAAAATTCGTTTTATCAACCCTTTTCAAAAGCGCAGGGATAATCAGCACACTGTACTTGGCAATGCAGCTGTTGACAGCCTTAGTTCCGTCTAGGATTGTGTACTTGACGGGACAAATTGTTGATATGTTGACAGACGTGTATGCCGGTGAAAACGTTTCCGCATGGTGGATTCCGGTTTTGGCTTTATTCGCCTTAACTGTGGTAGCATCACTTTCGGGACAGCTTATTGCGGTACTGTCGGATTTTATTCGAATTCGAAACGATAAGAATCTGAACAAACTCATTTTGGACAAATTTTCAAAGCTCAAACACCATTATTATGAGGACAGGCAATATCTGACCAAAATGGATGTGGCCATGTATAGCCAATTTGCGGTTTCACGTTCTTTTGTAGTTTGGGTAGATATCGCGAAGGGATTGGTGAATTTCACTTCGCTTGCTTGTGTTATCGCGCTGTATAGCCCGTTATGGTCGTTGTTTTATATCATGACTACTGTACCGGGTGTGATCGTTAGTGCGGTGCAAAGCAAAAAGATGGACAAATTTTCCATCAATTCTGTTCCAGAGAGTCGAAAAAAGGACTATTACTATTCCATATTGACAGGCAAGCCCTATGCCAAAGAGGTTCGTATCTACAATCTGTTCGATTTGTTTCAACAGAAGTATAACGATACATGGAAACAGATACTTTCGAAAAGAGCCTCCATATTCAAACGGGGCTTTCGTTTTGAGCTGATTGCTGTGATTGGAAGTATCGTGGGTTATGTCGTGTTTTACATGGTGCTGCTGTTCAAAACCGTAACGGGAGAGTTATCTGTCGGTGAACTGACCACCATAACATCTGCCACAGTCAGTATGGCTGTAAGCTTTGGCGCAGTGGTTCACTCCATTCATTCCTACGTATCCTTGTTCATACCCCGAATTCTGATCACCGAGGATTTTTTGACTTGGGAGGAGGAGGCGAGTGGTGATGAACCCATGACGACGGTTCAAAATGGCTTTGATGTGGAGTTTCGTCATGTGTCCTTTCAATATCCCGGAACTACCCACACGGTGTTAGCCGATGTGTCCTTTCACATAAAGCAGGGAGAGAAAATTGCGCTCGTGGGCGTGAATGGCGCCGGAAAAAGTACGATTGTCAAGCTCCTTCTCCGCTTTTATGAGCCTGATTCCGGGGATATTTATCTGAACGGGATCAATATAAAACAGTATTCATTAGAAGAATACCGCAGACTTTTTGGTGTATGCTTTCAGCATCTGACGACCTACGCCCTCACCTTGGGGGAAAATGTCGCGCTGTCAGATGTATCACAGCAAACGGATGCAGAAGCTATTTGTCAATCACTGTGCCAAAGCGGATTTGATGTTTCACAAGACCATACACTCTCCATAGATACGCCGATGACCCGCTTATTTGCGGAAGATGGCTTTGAGCCGTCGGGAGGACAGTGGCAAAAGATCGTCATTGCACGTGCCTTGTTTCGTAATGCCCCATTTGTTATTTTGGATGAGCCTTCTGCCGCGCTGGATCCTTTGGCAGAGGATCTTGTGTTTCGCTCGTTTTCCAAGCTTTGCGAGGATAAGAGCGGGATCCTGATCTCCCACCGCCTTTCAAACATCCTTATGGTTGATCGAATTCTATATATGGAAAACGGCATCATTGCCGAATCCGGCACACATATGGAATTGATGGCGTTGCAGGGGCGTTATGCGCACATGTACCACTTGCAAGCGGACAAGTATGTACAAACGAAAGCTTGAGAAATTGATGGAGGAATCGTTAAATGAAAAAACTACGGGATTTCCTTGAGCAATATCGCTTTAGTTTGCGCATCACTTACGCGGCATCTCGAAAATATTGTGTGTGGCAGTTTGTTTTAACGTTGGTGCTATCCGCGCTGCCTTTTGCCAACATGTATTTGTGGAAGTGCATCATTGATGTTCTGCTCAATGCTGAGATGTCGGACAGATTCATGTGCCTCACGGTGTATTTTTCGCTGTATGCTCTACTGTATGCAGTCACTACGTTACTCCGAAAAGCAGCGAAATTTGTGTCCTTTCAATTCAACGACCGCGTGAATGTGTATGTGGAAAACTTGCTCATAAACAAATACAAAGAAGTAGACTTGGCTTTTTTCGATTCGGGAAATAAAGCAGACAAACTAAGCTATATCAATTCTATCAAATATTCCATGGTGTCTTTGTCCCAAACGGGCTTTGATACGTTGGAGTGCTGTCTGATTCTTATTTATTCATTTATTGCTTTCTGCACGGTACATGTGGGTCTTGCCTGCTTACTCATGGCTTTGTTTGTTCCCATCATTCTCTGCAAAATGAAGATGAATCGGCTCAGGGTTCGATATGATGAGGTGTCATCGGTATGCAATCGACGGGTGGAATACTTCAAGTCACAGTTTAAGCAGAAAAACAGCATTGCGGATATCAAGTTGTATGGCTTGAAGGAATATTTTCTGTCCAAATACGAAGAAGCCTGGCAGGAACTGTATCAGAAAAAGAAAAAGCATACCCTGCTCAGCACGATTCTTCTGATGATCCAGCTTGCCATATCCCATTTCGCAAGTAGTGTTTTGTTGTACGGTGTATGCATCATTCGTTTGAGCAAGCAATTGATGACAGTCGGTGATGCAACTTATGCCGTGTCAGCTTGTTCGCAATTTCATAGTGCGATGAATAATTTGGTGGACAGCCTGATCTATATGGAGTATTCCTATAAGAGCATGAGTGCTGTACGAGAGTTCTTGGAAATGACCTCGGATGTTCGGAGAGGTGGAGACACCGCTCCGCATTTTGAGCATACTATTGAGTTTTCTCACGTGTCCTTTCGATATCCGGGAACTGAGGAATATGTTCTGCAAGACTGCTCCTTTACGCTTCGTGCAGGTGAGGTCGTGGGCTTTGTGGGAGAAAACGGTTGCGGAAAAAGCACCATTGTGAAACTGCTTTTGCGACTCTATGATGTCAGCGAGGGGCAGATTTTCGTCGATGGTGTGGACGTGACCCAATGTGATATTCGCAAATACCGTGAACTGTTCTCGCCACTGTTTCAAGATTATGTATCGTATAGCCTAACACTCCGGGAAAATGTTGCCTTGTCCGACTGGTCAAGCGTAGAGAATGATAAGCGAATATGGGACGCTCTGCAACAAAGCGAAATGCTCTCTGTTGCAGAAAGTTTCCCCAAAGGCTTGGATGCTCCGATGACACGGTATTTTGAGCAAGACGGACATGAACTCTCGGGTGGACAATGGCAGAGGATTGCATTGTCACGAGTGTTTTTTGCTCCGCGCGATTTTATTGTGTTGGATGAGCCATCCGCTGCTTTAGATGTTTTTGCCGAAGAGCGAGTTTTCGAGCAATTTAGAAATATGCAGACCTCGTCACAAGGGCGTAGCCTGCTCATCATATCACACCGGTTGTCCAGTGTTGTGGATGCTGATCGCATATTTGTGGTGCGTGATAAACGTATCGTTGAACAAGGAAGTCACGCTGAGCTGATGGAGCGCAATGGCTATTATGCCGAGCTGTTTCAGGTACAGGCGGGAAAATATTTGGGATAAATGTGACCACATGAATCAAAGACAAACCAATGTTTACAGCTATAGTGTACCATGCATTTTCTACAATATTTATTCGCGTTTACATCTCCGAAAGTTATGCTACACCGAAAACAGTGAAAAGATAAATAATCGAGAAATCCCATACATATTCCTCCAACTACTTGCAAATTTCATTGTTTAATGCTATAATATATCATCAGTCTGCGGCACGGGCTGATAATTAGTGTAGTGTTCAGATGTATTTGATGGAGGGTAATAAATTCATGTTTTACAATTATTCGATGGAAGACCTACGAGCATATTGTCGAACTGCTATAGAATCGCTTGAGTTGTGGGGGAGAAGACTGATCGATGATTTAATGACAGAAGAATATGGTATAGATTATCTTCACGCTAATTTGCCGACTGGCGAAAATATAATTAGTACCGAAAGGCTTAGACGGTTGGAAAAACGTCGACTGGACGAACCGCAAAGATATTTACGCTGGGTTGACACATTGTTTCTTGATGATATTCGCTATATTTTATGCAAAGAAATGTTTTATCAAAAGCTATTCAAACCCGCCTTAGACTACATATACAAGCAAGGGCGCAAAGAAGCAGATTTTTATTTGCAGGCATTAGAACCAATACGAAATAATTTAAGTCATGCAAATCCTATTTCAATACGGCAAGCAGAAAAAGCGGTGTGCTATTCACACGATTTTATTGATGGGATACAGGAATACTACAAGGATAGGGGGAAAGAACGGATGTGGAATGTGCCTACCATTATAAAAATAACCGACTCTTTAGGAAATCAATTTGTTAATCGAAATAATCATATTGATCAAATTTTCTATGTAGGAGACACTTACTCACTTAATGCTGAAATTGATAGTTCATTTGAATCTTCCGAATATGATATTCGTTGGATTCGCAGAAGCGGACGACCGTTTACCGAGTCTTCCAATTCACCACGATTTATCATTACTTTTACCGATGAAGATGTCAATGAATTCCTAAGTATACGATGTCTTATAACATCAAAAAAGAATTGGCATAAACATGATTATTGTGATGATGAAATGAGTGTCAGTTTTTCGGTTTTACCTAAAGAATGTATTTGAAGTAATAGAATGTCCGAATAGCTAGTTGTTCTATCTTTACACGATAGAAACAAGCATCTTTGAGAGTTATGAAAATTCTCATATTCAATTCGATTTAGTTTGAAGTTGGCTCACCAGAAACAGAAAAAGCACTGCAATAGCAGTGCTTTTTCTGTTTCTGTCGAATTTGTTGAGCGAATCTAAACTCCGCAAAGTCGCCAGACTTTGCATAGCGTGCGCTCGGTTACTTTGGGTAGCCTCTTTCTTCGGCGCACGCAGGGGTTCAGATTCCCGTCCGGGCCCCAGGTTGCTTCCTTCCCGTTCCCCGTTCCCCCCGCAAAGCCGTAAGGCTTGCATAGCGTGCATTCAGCCACTTTAGGAATACTATCCCGCGCGCGCAAAAAATACGTTCAGATTCCCGTACGGGCTTTGGGTTGCTTCATGCCCCCGTTCCCCCGCAAATCAAACCTTTGTTATCTGAGATAGAACACGGAATCGAAACAGGCCGTTTTATGTTATATGAGCGTAAAAACCACGTGTTTCCGGTGCATATGCATCCGTAGATAGTTTTAACTCCCCCACCCTTGCGGGCGGGGGAGCGGCTCCCATTTGAAAGGAGAGGACAGGAGTTTAATCAATGACTGCGCAAGGTTGCGAAGTCGGTGTGCGCCAAACATCACATGTACAATTTGAGTTGAATGTGCATATAGTGCATAAGATTATTTGATTTTTCTCTTTTTACGCAGTGACAAGGCGACACCGCCTGACAGGATCATCCCCGCACAAGTAACACCTACTGCAGAAGAACACCCCGATTTCGCTGTGTTCTTTCCTCCAATCGTTTCAGCTGTCTTCAAGGCGTTCTCCGCTTCGGTTAATCGAGCGGTCAGCTCGTTCACCGCACTCTGTGGGACAGGCCCTGTACGAGCAAACGCTTCAACTTCAACAAGGATCTGTTCAACAGCGTTTCGCGTATTTTCATTTATACCCGACAGATCATAGGCCTTGGGAGAGGCAATGGCTGCATCCAGAATGGTAGGTTCTCCTATCTTGAATTTTTTATTTCAAAAAATTGATTACGAAATGATGCTTGTGTCGGCGTGATTGACCGTCACCACGGTGGTCTCGCCGATGGGGGCGGTGAAGGTGATCAGTACCACGTCGCTGTCGCAGGCGGCGGTGTCAAAGGCGAAGGGCAGACCGTCTGCGGTGTAGGCTTCGGCCTTTTGGAGACGGGTGAACTCTACGGCCTCGCCGTTTACCTCTACGGTGTCCACCATAAAGCCCTCGGCTTCATGGATGCGGATCGTGTAGGTACGGGTGGTGAAGTCGGTGGCGTAGTCGCCCTTGGCGGGGGAAATACGGAACGCAAGCTTTTGTCCGTCCTGTACCATACGGATGGGGGTACGGCGGAAGTTACCGTTCATGTAATCCTCGGTGGTGCCGTCGTCCTCATAAAGCTCGTAGGTGAAGTCAGCCTCTTTTGCATCGGGATATACATCCAGAGCCAGCTTGCCCCAATCCGAGGTGGACAGGGTGTCAGCATCGTCGGCCAGTACCGTAAAGCTGCCGGTTCTCACGAAAACGGGGGAGGTGTAAACGGTATGGCCCACGGTGACGGTTTGCGGCCCCGTGAAGGTCTCACCCGACCAAACATCCATCCAGGTTCCGTCGGGAATGAAGACCTCGCGGAACTCCTTGCCGTCAGACGACAGGACGGGGGCGTAGTACAAGTGTGCCTTTGCCTGCCAGGCACTCTCGTAGTACTCCACTACGATCTCACAGGTCTGACCGGGTTCGATCTGAAACGCGGTGTTCTCGGTCAACACCGAATCCGAGTCCGCCCAGTTGTTGATGATCCACTTACCGTCCACGCTGACGCGGATGCCGTCGTCGGACAGGGTAGCGAGACGGACAGGGAGCTCTGCCTTGTTGGTAAAGGTTGCCGTCCAGCGAATGCTGTAGTTGTCGCCGGGGATGCCTTTGGCGGGGGATCCGTCGCCCCAGTCAAAATCAATGGTGGGATCCACGCGGGTGAGATAGGGTTCGCCCGAGAGGTTGGTATTGCGGTAGTATTCGGCGGTAAAGCCTTGGGATCCATCCAAGGCGGTGAGCCATTCGGCGGGGAGTGGCTGGTAGTCGGGATTGACGGTAATGGGGGCAACCAAAATGTTGTCGCCCAGCAGATACTGGTCGTTGCGGCGAGCCTCCTCATACTGCGGATAGACGAAGTCCAGCCGCTTCATGATGGGTAGGCCGGTATCGTAATTATCCCGTGCCAGGCTATAATACAGGGGCATGAGGCGGTAGCGCATACGGATGTAGACGCGGGAAATATCCTGGGCGGTCTTTCCCTTGATCCAAGGAGAACGGTCAGGGCCGCAGGCATGGAAGCGCATGATGGAGGACAAAGCACCGTACTGCACCCAGCGGACGTAGAGATCGGGATCGGGATCTCCAAAATGGCCGCCGATGTCGCTGATGACGTAGGGCATAGCGGCCGCCGCGCCCGCATAGACCGCGTTTTCCAATTCCCTATAAAGCGCTTGGCTGTTGCTCTGGATGTCACCTGTCCATTGTAGGCTATAGCGGTGGGAGGAGACATGGGGAGGGGATGAGATCGTGGCGTTGGTGATCCAATAGACGTTGGAAAGCATCCATGTGCGATTGTTTCCGTTGACTGCATCGGTCAGGGTGTAGTACATATCCTGACCCAAAAGGTCACCGTGGAAGCCGTGGAAGGGGGAATTCAGATGGTAGCTCCAGTTTCGGTCGTACCACCAGGCGCTCATGCCCTGATTGAGCTTTTTCTGGAGATTTTCGGTGAACCAATTCAGCTGATCGGCCTCCAACATGGAGCCGCCGTAGTCACGGACGTGGTCGTTCATGAGGGTCAGTACCCCCAGTTCGGCGGCCTTGGCATAGAATTCCTCAATGTCCGGGAAGTAGGTGGTATTGACATCATAGCCTGTGGAGCTTCCCAAGCGCCAATCCGTATCCACCACAAATACATCCAGCGGAAAGTCACGACGATGGTAGTTTTTGATGAGGTTATAGATGTTCTGATCCGACAGGGCAGTGAAGCGGGAGTACCACAGTCCCAATGTCTTGACGGGCACCATCTCGCAGGCACCTGTCAGTTTGTTGAAGTCATATCGAAGCTTTGTGGCATCCCCCAAGGGGATGAAAACATAGTAATCCTCGTTTCTCGCATCGAAAGTCCATCCATTGTTGGTATTCCCATTCGGGGTATAGGGCTCCTCCGACTTGACCAGACGAGGGGAGTCATTGAAATACCAAGCGTTGGGGGTAGCGTAGGGCTCGGGAAGATAGCACTCCGAGGCGTGGTCAATATCCCTGGCTGTCCACAGATTGTCGCCGTTCCTGTCAAGGATCTTCACGTTTAGGGAGTTGGAAGCGTTCTTTTTCAGAACCACGGTATAGTTCGGCGTGTGAATATACACATAGCCGTCCTCTTCGGTCTGTTGCACCAATTCGGGAGAAATACCCGTGAAAGCATCTCGACCCGTCACGGCAAAGGTGGGACGATCCTCAAACTCGCCATTTGGGGTGATCTCTACCCGCACCAGAGATTCGGAATAGATCACCACCCGTATCTTTCCTTCGGTAACCGAAATGACCTCGGGTTCACCTGTGGTTTCCTCCTCGGTCTCAGGGGGCTCAGTCTCCTGTGGCTCGGTAACCTGGGGCTCGGTAGCCTGGGGCTCAGATGCGGTGGTCTCGCCGGCGGTGGTGACAGTGGTGTCGGGCTTGTCGGTACAAGCAACCACGGTGACAACCAGGGCGAGCATGAGAATTGCAATCAAAAGCAGTTTCTTCATGGAGGGATTTCCTTTCTTGATTTTTTAGCTTGAGCTTGCGCCGGACGCTTATCGTGTCGGTTGCCCTGATCAAAGGGCTACGGCAATATAAAGAAGGCAAAGCTTTAGCGTATATATATTATATCATTATATTATATCATGGCCTAATTTACTCGTCAATACGGTTTTCCTTGTCATAATTGTGTCGTTATTTTACTTTTTACGGATTAATCTGTTATCCTTCGTGTATGAATAAAAAAGAAGGCTCCCGCCTCTGTATCCAGCGGTTTTGGAGTACTGAAGCGAGAGCCTGTTCGGTTTCATCTCATCTATTTCGGGAGCCAATTTTTTTGATTTCGTGGCATGATGATCTACCATCATGTTTGGTTACGTTGACGGTACTCGGTAGGATTGCAACCCATCTGCTCTTTAAAATTATGATGGAAGGTAGCCAAAGACGTGTATCCGCATTGGCTCACAATGTCCGCGATCTTGTCGTTGGTATTCTTCAAAAGATAGCAAGCACGGTTGATCTTCGCGTTACGGACGTAGACCGTGTAGGGGATCCCTACCATGGTGCTGAATGCCCGTGATAAGTAAGAGGCGGAGTATCCAAGCTCCTCTGCCACGATCGTCAAGGCGCACGGCGTGTGGATGTTTTGCTCTATGTAATGCAAAACCTCCCGAAGCATACGCTCCCGTCCCAACAGCTTTTCCTGTTGGGTAGGATCCAGTTTCTCGTAGAAAAGAGCGCAAATGCTGTACAGGAAGCCCTTGATCTTACTGATGGATGAGGATCTGTCTATGCCTTTGAGGAGTTCCCAGTACACCGATGGAACATCATGGATAACGGGTGAAGTCAAGGGATACTGCTTGAAATGAGAGGAAACCGTTCCGATCAGCTCGGGAGAAAAGATGCAAACTCCGGCAAGGCTTGTTTCGTCGGTTGTTATACTGTGCAAGTAATTAGACTTCACAAGAAGCATATCTCCCGCTTTCAGCTCGTACTCCTCCTTTTCAACACGCATCTTGATATTACCCTCGTAAACCAGAATGAGTTCAAAGGTACGGTGCATATGCAAAGGAAAACTCAAACCATAATAATACTCAAGTGAGAAATACTCCGGTCCGATATCATGATCCCAATCGTAAAAGAAATTATGCATGGTATCCTCCTTTCTTGCGCACCATTATCATACCATCTTTTCTTGCCTTTGTCTACTGTTTTTTATAAATTTCTTGTCGTTTTTTGCTCTTTTACAATCGGCTTGGCGGTCCGCCTTTCCCTCATTTTCTCAGCCGATGGTCTCCAGCAGCTCGCGACGGACGCTGTCCAGTGCTTCGGATGAGAATTCGTAATTGTCAAAGGTACGGCAGACCTTCTCAATGAGGGCAAGAGCCTTGGCCTTGTCCCGCTTGCCAAGGATGTTAAACAGCTCGTAGTCAATGGCACCCGCCCGCTGAAGGTGAGCGCGGACACCGTACCAGACGGTATCTCCCATGGGGTAGACTACGTGGCCATTGCCCGCGGGGTAGTTAAGCCCATCGGGATGGTAGTTGGTGTCGTAGCGACCCTCGGGGTTGTGGACATGGTAACCCCAATGGAGGAAGCCGGGGGCGTCGTACTTGTAGCACATCCACATGGGCAGACGGCTGGCCGTCAGAGGCAGATCGATGATGCGGTTCATGCAGTAGCCTCCGGGGAAGCCGCAGGTGTAGATCCACATGGTCTCGCCACAGGCCTGCAGACGCTTGTAGTCCTCAATGTACTTCTCAAACACCGCCTGCTTGACCACCCAGACGTCGCAGGCTCCCGCCAGCTCGGAGGATTCCACGGGATCGTTGATGATGACACCGGGAATGCACTTACGGCAGATGCCCGACAGGGCGCGGTAGGTCAGACTGTTGGGGAACTGGGGCTCGTCCACCAGACACTGCATATAGTTCTTCTCCCAGCCGTTGCGCTTGATGCACTCGTAGGCGCGGGTGAAGTAGATCTTGAGCTGGCGGTAGCCCTCGATGGAGGAGGCGGTGACATTTCTGTCCCACAGAAGGAAGTGATCGGGGTCGTCCCAAACCTTGAAGCGAGCCACGAAGCCGCCCATGATATATTTGAAGCCATGAGTCAGGGCGCGGTTGCCCACCAGCTCGGCGGCGGTGAAATCGAAGTCCACTACCTTTCCTTCCCCGTCGCGGATGGGGGTACCCGAGGGGATCATGAGGTAGTCGTTGCGCATGTCGATCTGGTTGTCCAGGTAGCGGTCGAGAATCTCCATATACCCCTCGGAGTAGGCCTCCACCTTGTGATCCGATGCCAGACGGCCGTAGTAGATCCAGTTGACCATGTGGAACTCGGAATCCGCGAGGGCGGGGACACGGACGTTGTAGATCTTGATGGAAACGGGCAGAGTCAGCACCGCATCCCCCATGTGAATAGTCAGGTCGCTTTCAAGCACACCGACAGGAGCGTCAGTTGCCACGTTGATGCGGACGTAGAATGCGGCTCTTCCCGCCTCGGTCTCCCCCTCGTCAATGGGGCGGGTGATCTCGTAGACGTCGAAGGGGGCTTTACGGGTGACGAAGTGCTTGACCGAGTCGTAGTCGGTGGTGCAGAGCATCTTGGCATCGCTGTTCAGAGGCACCGTGGCAGTCAGAAGCTGGTAGACCACCGCCTCACAGCCCTCCATAGAGAAATCAGCGGTGATGGTCTCGCCGCCCTTCAGCGCATGATCGGTCAGAACCTGAAAGCAGACGTCTGCGCCACGGGGAGCATACAGCTCGGCTCTATTGGGGCATGTCAGCTCGGTGTCGGGATAAATCCATTGATTTTCAGAGAATACTTGGTATTTCATAGGCTGAATCCTTTCGTGGTGGATTGGTTGAAAAAAGCATCATATGCATTGTTATACAAATCAGGCTTCATTTTTTATATTGTAGCATACTTTAGACTCAATTTCAAGATGTGTCTTGTAAATGAGTCATTAGAATGAACAAATATATTTGTATTATACCATAACCAATATTGTTCGTCAATCCAGTTTTTCTTGCTAAAATCGTGTCGATATTTTACCTTTTCAAAATTATCTGTCATTCTTCTTTCATGAATAAATAGATAATTGATTGTATCAGAACGCCACCGCCCCCGTCAAGCGTTACAGGGGGAAAAGTATCGCTGAAAATTCATAGAGCCGATTTGATTGACAAACAACTGTCTTTCAGATCGGCTCTTTTTTCGTGACATGACTGCAATACTTTTTCCCTTGACGGCTTCGGTGGGTTCTGATGGTAGGAAGGTGTTAAGAGAGAATAGAGGAAGAGAACAGGTTGTGAAAAGTTGTAATATTCCTGCGATAACCAAACCGAGCAGTCCATTGAGGGCCAGCTTCGCGTTTGTCACGATTATGCCGAGCGAAACGGGATCCTGATCGTGGGCACCTACATCGACCCTGCCATGACGGGCACCAACGATATGCATCCCGATTTTCAGCGCATGATGAAGGACAGCGGGAAGAGGCAATGGAACTACGTTCTGGTCTACAAGCTGGATCGCTTTTCCAGAAACAAGTATGAAGCCACCATCCACAAGAACACCTTGAAGAATAACGGTGTGAGGGTGCTGTCGGCTAATGTGGGCGTAAAATTTTGATGGTTTGTATCGGTATTAATATTTTTCATTCAAAGCAACAAGAAGTTTCCTCTGAAATAAATGGTGTTAATAAACATGTACTCTCACGATTTCAGGAAGAAATCTTGAAAAAGAAGATTTTATATGATATAATATGTCTAAGTATATTTCTGCCAGTTGATTGCATAATTGCGCAAATTGCAGTTTATCGGGGGCTTGGCCCCCAATCCCCCACCAAAGAACTTTTTGAAAAAAGTTCTTTGGAATCTCAAAAACTTTCAAAAAGGGTTATTTATCAATGTTTTTTGAAAGTTTTTGGAGATCCAAGAACCTTTTTTCAAAATGGTTCTTGGCCGCCGGAGGCCGCTCT
>JAZRIF010000214.1:0-17975 GCA_045645165.1 Eubacteriales bacterium | reverse complement strand
GATTTTGCCCCCGGGGATCTGTGGCTGGGGAGAGGCTACATCACCATCATTCGCAGAATGTGGCACATTTTGCCCTACGAGCAATTATGCGAGCTGCTGGACACCGACGAGCAAAGCCTGGCCCGCTTGATGAGGGATGAGGATTTTCTGGACATCAAGCTATCCGAAAAGCCGAAATGCGACAGGGTCCGCTGGAGAGAGCTGACCGAGGCCGAAAAAGAGCGGACACGAGAGATCAAACAAGTGATGCAGACCCTTGATCTCTCGGGGAAAGCCCCCTTTGATTTTGAGTACCGTGTGCCTCGGTTGGAGTTTTCAGGAGAAGAATGCTTTGACACAAGGATGATCTATGCGTTTTCGGGTCTGTACCAGCACGCCTTCGACGTGGACAGCGAGGATTACCTGCCTGATGAACAGCTGGCAGCCTATCGGGATCTCGGCATCAACGGGATCTGGACGCAAGGCATACTTTCCCAGCTGGCGGAATTCCCCTTTGACCCCGCCATCTCCGCGGGGTATGAGGAACGGCTGGAGCGGCTTTTCGCCATGACCGAGCGGCTGGACAAATACGGGATCAAGCTGTATCTGTACCTGAATGAGCCCCGCAGTATGCCTGTGGCGTTTTTCAAGGATCATCCCCGTATACAGGGACACGTTGTGAACGGCGATGCTTGCCTGTGCGTATCCACGGACGAGGTATCCGATTACCTGAAGAATGCCGTTGAGTCAATATGCAAAGCCGCACCGAAATTGGGCGGTTTCTTCACCATCACAAGATCCGAAAATTTGACCAACTGCTTCTCTCACGCAGGAGAGGCCGGTTATCCCTGCACCTGCCCCCGATGCAAGGAGAGGAGCGCGGGAGAGGTGGTCGCTCACACGATCCGCTGTATGCAGGAGGGCGCCCACCGCGTCGATCCGCGCATCAAGGTGTTCGCGTGGAGCTGGCGTTGGGACACCCACAGCGAGGATATCATCCGACACCTTCCCAAGGAGGTCATCCTTTTGTCCCAGAGCGAACTGGATATGCCCTTTGAGATCGGCGGTGTCAAGGGGAACGTGCTGGATTACTCCATGAGCATCGTAGGCCCCGGTGAGCTGGCCAAGAAGGAATGGGCCGTGGCGCGGGAGGTCGGCTTGGAGGTCGGCGCGAAGGTACAGATCAATACGACGTGGGAGGCCTCCACCATCCCCGCCATCCCCGTAGCACCATCCATTCAAGCGCATATGGAGCGGTTGCGGAACGAAAAGGTGCGCCACCTACTGCTCAGCTGGACCCTCGGCGGCTACCCGTCCCGCAATATTGCCGCCGCCGCAAAGTATTTTTATGAATCGTGTCACGTGTATGACGAACAGGCTGATCCGAGTGAAGCCGAAAAACAATTTTCCAAGGCCTTTGCGGAGTTTCCCTTCTACATTCATACGCTGTACTTGGGTCCGCAGAACGCAGGGCCGTCCAATCTGCTCTTTGAAAAGCCGACCGGTTACAGAGCATCCATGACCTGCTTTGCCTACGACGATCTGGAAAGCTGGAGAAGCATATACCCCGTGGATACGTTTGAATCGCAATTTGAAAGCCTGTGTCAGAAATGGAAGCGCGGTCTGGATATGCTCGGTGAACATAATGACAGCGAGGAAGCGGTCATGGCCAAGGGAACCTACTGCCTGTTCGCCTCGTCCCTGAATCAGATACGGTTCATCCGCGCCAGAGACGAGGGGCGGTATGCCGATGCGGTTCATGCGGCGACGGACGAGCTGGATATAGCCATGAAAATGCTTTCTCTGATGAATCAGAACGCGGCCATCGGATACGAGGCGGCCAATCATTACTATTTTTCCAAGAATCAACTGGCGGAAAAGATTTTGAACTGCCTGTATGTGATTGACTGTTTTCAAGCTTTGATGTAGACGGAAGCCGATTCCCCCCGACACATTCCCCTGAAAGGAGATCCCCTATGTCCAACCTCAACCAAACCACCTCCGCCGACCGTATCCACATCGGCTTTTTCGGTCTGCGCAACGCAGGAAAATCCTCCCTCGTCAACGCTGTCACGGGGCAATCCCTGTCGGTGGTCTCCGACGTAGCTGGCACCACCACCGACCCCGTGAAGAAGGCCATGGAGCTGCTTCCCCTGGGCCCCGTGGTCATCATCGACACCCCCGGTCTGGACGACGAGGGCATGCTGGGTGAATTGCGTGTCCAAAAAGCCCGCGAGGTGCTTGCCACCGTCCACATTGCCGTTTTGGTGGTGGATGCCACCCGCGGCATGAGCGAGCTGGACAATACCCTCGTGAACCTCTTTGAGGAGCGCAAGCTGCCCTATATCATCGCCCTGAACAAGTGCGATCTGTTGCCCGCCATGCCCTCCGCCGAGGGGAACCGCCATCCCGTCAGCGCGGCCACGGGCGCGGGTGTCCATGAACTCAAGGAAGCCATCGCATCCTTCGCAAAGGGTCTGGGTAACAGCCGCAAGCTGGTGGCTGACCTGCTCTCCCCCGACGATCTGGTGGTGCTGGTCATCCCCATTGACGAGTCCGCTCCCAAGGGACGACTGATCCTCCCCCAGCAGAACACCATCCGGGACATTCTGGACAGCCATTGCACCGTGGTGGCCTGCCAGGACACCGAGCTGAAAAAGACTCTTTCCATGCTGGCAGTCAAGCCCGCCTTGGTCATCACCGACTCCCAAGCCTTCGGACGGGTGGCGAAAGACGTCCCCGCCGACATTCCCCTGACCTCCTTCTCCATCCTCTTCGCACGCTATAAGGGCGATCTTCCCTCCCTCGTCCGCGGTGCGGCGGCGCTGTCCCACCTCAAAGACGGCGACAAGGTCGTGATCGCCGAGGGCTGCACCCATCACCGCCAGTGCGGGGATATCGGCTCGGTGAAGATCCCCCGCTGGGTAGAGCAATTCTCGGGCGCTAAACCCGTCTACACCTTCACATCGGGCGGCGAATTCCCCGCTGACCTGTCCGACTACAAGCTCATCATCCATTGCGGTGGCTGTATGCTCAACGAAAAGGAAATGCAGCACCGCATGGAGATCGCCCAAAAGGCCGGTGTCCCCATGGTCAACTACGGCGTGGCCATCGCCCATATGCACGGGATTTTGAAGCAGAGCCTCGCCCCCTTCCCCGATGTGTTGAAGATGTTGGAGGAATAAGGCATATTCAAATTGGAGTTTATGGGAGAACGCCAAAGAGGAACTTCTTGAAAGAAGTTCCTCTCTGGACTCTCTTCAAGAACTTTCAAAAATGATGATTCAAGAATGTTTTTTGAGAGTTTTGAAGATTCCAAAGGGACTTTTCCAAAAGTCCCTTTGGTGGGGGTGGAGGGGGCAAAGCCCCCTCGATATACCCAAATTTGAAGCAGAATTCCCATCAAAAAAGCTATACGGCTTTGCAGCCGTATAGCTTTTCTCTTTATTTTTCCACGTGGGAGTCGTAGTATTTTTCCTGGAAGTGCACCGCCGCGGTCATTTCCTCCACGGTGAAATCCATACCCTCGGGGGCCATAATGAGCTTGTCCTCCACATCGTCGGCGCGGTAGACGATGCCGATGATGCGACCCGTGTAGGTCTCCACGGGGTGATCCACTCCCAACAGGAACACGTCCAGTTCTTCCCCGTCGCCACCCAGAACGTCGGGAATGTAGCCGTAGTTGATGGGGTAGACAAGGGTCTTATCCCCCTTGCGATGCACGTATCCAATGGGGCGATCGATGCCGATGGTCACGGTCTTACCGAGATAGGGGCGCAGGTCGGGGCGGGGAAATTCTTGTACCATAAACCTGTTATCCTCCTATAAAAATCTTGTAGGGGCGAACTGTGTTCGCGGTGGTCATCAGTGGTTTCTCTGATTCAAAAGCCCGTGCTTGATATCCCACAGCTTCTGGGACAGGTCGACGTAGTAGTTATGGGGATTGGTGAAGCGGCGAACCTCCTCCCACATACCGTCGCGCTCCTGCTTGCAATGCTCGCGGATCTCGTTCAGAGTGGGCAGGTCGTAGACCAGCTCGCCGTCCTTGAACACCTGCACCAAAAGCTCGGTGGCGGTGAAGTTGGTCAGAGTCTTGCGCTTCCAGGTGTTCTGAGGATCGAAGATCTCCAGAGGCTGGGTGTCGTCGATGACCTCGTCGTGGAGGCAGATCAGGTCGGCCTCGGCCTTGCCGGTGTCGCGGCCGCGGAGGCGGGAGACCTTCTTGAAGTGGGGGGTGGTGATCTTGCCCACGTTCTCGCTGATCTTGATCTTGGGCTTGATGGTGCCGTCGGGGTTCTCCACGGCGCAGAGCTTGTACACGCCGCCGAAAACGGGATCGCTCTTGGCGGTGATGAGGCGCTCACCCACGCCGAAGGCGTCCACCTCGGCGCCCTGACGGATCAGCTCGCGGATGATGTACTCATCCAGGGAGTTGGAGACCACGATCTTGCAGTCAAACCAGCCCGCCTCGTCCAGCATTTTGCGAACCTTCTTGGTGAGGTACGCGATATCGCCCGAGTCCAGACGGACGGCGCACTTGGTAATGCCCTGGGGCTTGAGGATCTCCTCAAAGGCCTGAATGGCGTGGGGCACGCCCGACTCCAGAACGTTGTAGGTGTCCACCAGCAGAGTGGCGTTGTTGGGGTAGAGCTTGCAGTAGTTGCGGAAGGCGGTCAGCTCGTCGTCGAACATCTGCACCCAGGCGTGAGCCATGGTACCCGATGCGGGCACGCCGTAGATCTCGTCGGTGATGGTGCAGGCAGTGTTGTTGATACCGCCGATGTATGCGGCGCGAGCACCGAGGATAGCGGCGTCAGCGCCCTGGGCGCGGCGGGAGCCGAACTCCGAAATGGCGCGACCCTTGGCGGCGCGAGAAAGGCGGGATGCCTTGGTGGCAATGAGAGACTCGTGGTTGATGACCATGAGCACGTAGGTCTCGATGTACTGCGCCTGGATGGTGGGGGCGCGGACGATCATGAGGGGCTCGCCGGGGAATACGTAGGTACCCTCGGGCACGGCCCAGATGTCACCCGTGAAGCGGAAGGTGCGCAGGTAGTCCAAAAAACCCTCGTCAAAGAGGTTCTTGCTCCGCAGGTAGGCGATATCGTCCTCGTCGAAGTGGAGATTCTGAATGTACTCCACGATCTGCTCCAGACCCGCTACCACGGCAAAGCCACCGTCATCGGGGTTCTTGCGGTAGAACACGTCGAAATACACGATCTGATCCGCCAGTCCCGTCTTGAAGTAGCCGTTGGACATGGTCAGCTCGTAGAAGTCACAGAGCATGGTAAGATTGCGGGAAATGTTTTTCATAGACAAAATACCTTCCTTTCACGAAGCGTTTCGCGCGTTTTATGCCGCAAGCGGGCGTTTGATTATCTCCATTATACCCCTTTTCTCCTTTCCTGTCAAGGGAAGGGGGAAGATTCCTTTGCGCTGTGAGGCATTTTCTCGGAATTGAACCATAAGCGGGAGAGTCGTGAAGGGGATTTTGTGAAGGTTGCCCCATGGAGCAAAAAGACCGTTCGCACAGGGCAAACGGTCTTCGGGGTATTTTTGGTGGGATTTTCGTTTCAGAAGCGAAATTACTTGATCCGTCTGGCCTCGGTGTAGAAGCGCGTATCCTCGGCGTGACCCATGGAGAAGGTCTTGCGGGGGAGGGCGCCGTCGGTGATGACGGTGGAGAACAGCTCCTCCTTGGCCATGCCGTCAAAGAGGAAGGCAATGGCATCGGGGCGGTTAGCCAGAGAAATGGCGGGGCCTCTGCCGTGAATGTAGTCGATATAGGCGCCCTCGGGGGCATCCTTCAGGTATTCGTCCAGGAAATCCTGTACCGTGCCCACTGTCAAGGCCGCTACGGGCGTGGCTACGGTGATGGCGCCGACCCGTCCGTTCGATGCCCACACGAGATGCTGGGGCGCGGCATCGCCCTGCAGTTTCGCGATATACGCCTCAAACGCCGTCAGCAGGGTATCGGGATCCACCCCGAAGGCCACGCGGTAGATGGGCTCAAAGCGCAGGGATTCGTCGTAGAGGTTCACCACCTCGCAGAGGGCGTAGCGGGCGGGATGGGACATGGCCGCCTCGTCGCCGATTTCGGCGCGGATCTCCTCGAAGCAGGTCTTGGCGGCGGCCAGGGAGTGGTTGCCGTCTCCCACCGCGAAGAGCAACGGAGTCAGCCCCTCCTTGCCGTACCGCTCGGTCATGGCCTCGGGAGTGATGAGAGCGGACAGGGCGGCATCCACCTGCGCCATGAGGGCGGGGGTGAGGAAATAGCCCTTCAGATGGCCGCTGTTTTGCATGAGGTCGTGGTCGTAGGCGGGTGCAAGGGTGTCCTTCACGGCGGCCAGCGGCTCGACCACGGTACAGGCGCGGTCGTCGATCAGCATCATGACGTGGGGCAGCTCAATGGGGGCATCCCTGCGGATGGTGGTACGGGCGGGGATGCGCTCAGCCACGGTAGCTTCGGTGGCACGGATCAGACTGTCGGCGCCCTTGCGGTAATCGTAGGTCATGAGATCCACCATGCCCACGAGTCCCCAACGGGTCTCCCCGCTGTGCAGAGTGCGCTCCACCAGGATCATGGAATCGGGATGCTCGACCAGTACGGTTTTGAGATAGTCACCCATATCGGCAAGCACGGCGGGCTTACGGGTGGCCGTTTCCTCCAGGTAGACCTCGGGGATGATGCAACGCAGGGCGGAAGGAGCGCTCTCTACCAGTGCGTCGGCGGCCTCCCAGTATTCGGGCTGGGAGGTATATTGGTCACAAGCTACGCAGGACCAGCGCAGACCGTCGGTGCGGGTAAAATCAGGCAAAAGTATGTGGGCGGGTTTGAAGGGAACAGACATGGAAACTCCTTTCGTATGTGGCATGAAGCCCGAGGGCTTGGGGTAATATTATGCTTTAAAAAAATCAAATTTGGGTTTGGCGAGGGGGCTTTGCCCCCTCGACCCCCACCAAAGAACTTTTTGAAAAAAGTTCTTTGGAATCTCAAAAACTTTCAAAAAACATTGATGAATAATTCTTTTTAAAGTTTTTGGGAGTCCAGAACCCTTTTTTCAAAAAGGGTTCTGGTGGGGTCCAGGGGTGAAACCCCTGGCCGATAAACTGCAATTTAACATTCAACCACATTTATTATACTGGAAAACCCCTTAAAAAGCAAGAGGGGGCGCGCAATTTTCTTGTTTCTTATGCAAAAAATTATGAAATATTTCTTTATAATACACTTTGTTCACAGAATATCGTGTGATTCTTAAAAATTCCGTGATATAATAATATGAATTTCTGTGTGATATTCTCTTTTTCAAAACTATCATCACCGTGTACAACTGTTTACGAAAGGCGGTTTCCCCGTTATGTTCCACGGTCCCCCTCCCGGCGCACGTTTCCAGTACGCCAAGATCACCCCGCCCAAGAATATAGGCGACCTGCCCCGGTATCTGGGAGAGCTCCTCGGCGGATTCTTCTCCCGTATGGGCTACATATGCAAGCTGGTCTGGAAAACAGGTCCCTGGATCCTGTTCGCCATGATGTTCTTTGCCATCTTCCAGGGCATCATGCCCGTGGTGGGCTCCAAGATCTCCGAGGCAGTCCTCAACGAGCTGCAGAGCCGCTACGGTCTCTTTGACGGGGATTTCGCTTCCTTCTTCGGCTCTACGATCTTCTTCCTTCTGGTCTTCATGTTCTCCTACAACATCCTGAACAGCATCGTGAACACCGTCAAGAACGCCGTGACCCGTATCGCAGGCGAGCTGGTGGTTCGCACCGTCAAGCTGGAGATCATGAACAAAGCCAAGGAGCTGGATCTCTGCGCCTTTGACCTCCCCGCCTTCTACGAAAAGCTGGAGAATGCCAACCGCGAGGCGGGCATGCGTCCCATTCAGATCCTGTCCTCCACCTTTTCGGTGGTGAGTACCGTCATCACCTTCGTCTCCTTCGTGGTCATTCTGGCCGCTGAGCTGTGGTGGGCCGCCCTGGTCATGGTTGCCGTTTCGGTACCCTCGGCCATCATCAACTTCTACTACCGCCGCAAGCACTTCCAGTATATGCGCCGCCGCTCCAAGGATCGCAGACAGATGAACTACTATTCCGATCTCATGGTCAACAAGGATATGGCCAAGGAGATCCGCATGTTCGACCTGTCCGATACCTTTATCGGCCGCTACCGCGAGACCTTCGACCGCTACTACGCGGGCATCCGCTCCCTCATCCTGCGGGAAAATGTCTGGCACGTCATCATTACCATCGTGTCATCCATCGTCAACTGCGGTTTCTACGCCTGGTTTGCCTACCGCGTGGTATCCGGCGGCTACCAGATCGGTACCTACTCCCTCTACACCGGCGCGCTGGGACAGATCGCAGGCCAGGTGGGCGCCCTGATCTCCATCTCCGCCACCATCTACGAGGGTACCCTGTTCATCGACAACCTGACCTCCTTCATGGGTGAAAAATCCACCGTGGTTCCCGTGATTCCCGAGGAAAGACAGGCCGAAGGCCCCCTCAAGGTGGCCCACGGTCAGGCTCATACCATCGAATTCCGCCACGTCAGCTTCATCTACCCCGGTACCGAGCGCAAGGTGCTGGATGACGTCAACCTGGTCATCCGCCCCGGTGAGACCCTGGTACTGGTCGGTCTCAACGGCGCGGGCAAGACCACCCTGCTCAAGCTTCTGACCCGCCTTTACGATCCCACCGAGGGTGTGATCCTTCTGGACGGCGAGGACATCCGCGCCTACGACGTCAAAGATCTGTACAGCATGTACGGCATCATCTTCCAGGACTTCGGCAAGTACGCCGTCAGCGTCAGCGAGAACATTCGTCTGGGTGACATCCACAAGGAAGCCTCCGACGAGGACATCCGCAAGGCCGCCGAAGAGGCCGATGCCACGGATTACATCTCCCATCTGCCCGGCGGCTTCGACACCCCCCTCATGCGTATTTTCGAGGAGGAAGGCATCGAGCTGTCCATCGGTCAATGGCAGAAGCTGGCCATCGCCCGCGCCTTCTACAGCGACTCCGACGTGCTGATTCTGGACGAGCCCACCGCCTCCCTCGACCCCATGGCCGAGCAGGAGATCTTCAACCAGTTCGACCGTCTCCGCGCCGACAAGACCACCATCTTCGTCTCCCACCGCCTCTCCTCGGCCACCGTGGCCTCCAAGATCGCGGTACTGGAGTACGGCAAGCTCATTGAGGAGGGCGACCACCGCCAGCTCATGGCCAAGCGCGGCCGCTACTACGAGCTGTTCTCCACCCAGGCCAAGCGTTACGTCACCGAGGGCGAGGCCGTGCTGGAGGAGGTTCCCGAGCATATCCGCCCCACCCGTCACGGAATGCCTCCCCACGGAATGCCGCCTCATGAGAGGCAGCCCATGGGAGCGGGCAGACGCCGCGAGGAATAAACTGTTACTAAACAAAACAACATAGAACTACATCCTAAAGGAGACCCATACCATGTCTATCAAAGTCGTCAAGTTCGGCGGCAGCTCTCTGGCTGATGCCGAGCATTTCCGCCAGGTAGCCGCCATCATCAAGGCCGACCCCGATCGTCGCTACGTCGTTCCCTCTGCTCCCGGTAAGCGGGACAAGAGCGACACCAAGGTCACGGATATGCTGTACCGCTGCTCCGACCTCATCAAGTCCCGTTCCTCCGCCGAGTCCATCGACGCCTGCTACAACGAGATCCGCGCCCGCTACACGAGCATCATTGCCGAGCTGGGGCTGGACTTCGACATCAGCGGCGAGCTGGACTACGTCAAGAACGCCATGCTCCACGCCGCAGGCCGCGGTTACGCCGCCTCCCGCGGTGAGTACCTCAACGGCCTGATCCTGGCCAAGTACCTCGGCTTTGATTTCATCGACGCCGAGAACGTCATTTTCTTTAAGGACAACGGCACGCTGGACGAGGAGAAGACCAACGCCGAGCTTTCCGCCGAGCTGGAGAAGCACCAGTACGCCGTCATCCCCGGCTTCTACGGCGGCACCCCCAACGGCACCGTAAAGACCTTCTCCCGCGGCGGTTCCGATATCACGGGCTCCATCGTGGCCAAGGCCGCCAAGGCTGATCTCTACGAGAACTGGACCGACGTATCCGGCTTCATGATGGCCGATCCCCGCATCATTGACAATCCCTGCATCATCAAGGAAATTACCTACCGCGAGCTGCGCGAGCTGTCCTACATGGGCGCCACCGTCCTCCACGAGGACGCCGTGTTCCCCGTCCGTTCCGCCGGCATTCCCATCAACATCCGCAACACCAACCGTCCCGAGGACGAGGGCACCATGATCGTTTCCCACTCGGTGGGCTACGACTCCGAGCACGTCATCACGGGTATCGCGGGCAAAAAGGGCTTCTCGGTGCTGACCATTGAGAAGGACAGCATGAACTCCGAGGTAGGCTTCGGCCGCAAGGTGCTGGAGGTCTTTGAGGAGAACGAGATCTCCTTTGAGCATCTGCCCTCGGGCATCGACACCATGAGCGTGGTGCTGTCCTCTGCATCTCTGGACGGCCGCCGCGAGAAGATCATGAACGCCATTGTCCGCGCCGTCAAGCCCGACAGCGTGTTCATCGAGGATGAGCTGGCTCTCGTCGCCGTGGTGGGTCGCGGCATGGTCAAGGCCAAGGGTACTGCCGCCCGCGTGTGCGATGCTCTCGCCCGCGCCGACATCAACATCCGCATGATCGACCAGGGCTCCTCCGAGCTGAACATCATCGTGGGTGTGGACGACGATACCTACGAGGACGCTCTCCGCGCGATCTACGCCGAATTTGTGAAGGCGTAAAGAAACGAGGGGCTCTGCCCCCCGCTTAAGAACCCTTTTGAAAAAGGGTTCTTAAGAATCTCCTAAAACTTTACCAAAAAGGAATTACACAATGAAGCAAAACATGATTGCCTGGTTGAAACCTCACCTGAACGCACTCCCCGTCGAGGCCAAGGCTCTTTGCCTCAACCTGTACGAAAGCGAGACAGACGGCGAATTCGACGCCCAACTGATAGGTTGTGCCACCTACGACCGCGAAGATCCCGACTGGGCTTGCCCCCAAAACGAGCTTTACACCACCGGTGAGGAGCTGTTCGGCTTCACCGCCGAGGATTGGGAAGCCGCATTGGACTACATGCTGGGGCTAATGGAAGAGATCGTCAGCGACGGTATCCTGCCCGAAACCATCGAATACGTGGCCGTCGGCTTTGTGGACGGTGATCTGGAAGAGGTCTACTGTCGGGATTAAACCCATGGCATAAAAACAGGGAGAGCGATTCCCTCGCGGGAAAACCGTTCTCCCTGTTTTTCGTATCCAGACCCATACCTCACACGAATCAAACCTCTTTTCCGTAGGGGCGTTCTTTGAACGCCCGCGGGCGCACACAGTGCGCCCCTACAGACAATCAAGGATTCACAACCCGTATTACGCCATCTCCTCGGGCAGCTTCTTCCCGCCCAGCAGGTGGAAGTGCAGGTGCTTGACCGACTGACAGCCGTCCTCACCGCAGTTGGTGATGACGCGGTAGCCGTTTGCCAGCCCCTCAGCGGCGGCGATCTTGGGAATCACCTCAAAGATGCGCGCCACGTATGCGCTGTTCTCGGCGGTCACCTCGTCGGCAGAGGCCAGATGCGCCTTGGGCACGATGAGGATGTGGGTGGGCGCCATGGGGGCGATGTCGCGGAAGGCGTACACCAGCTCGTCCTCGTACACCTTGGCCGAAGGGATGTCCCCCGCAATGATCTTGCAGAAAATGCAGTCCATATTACAAAATTCCTTTCGTGAGTGGTTTCGTTACCTCTATTGTACACCGAAACCCGCTGATTGTCAAGAACTTTTATAAACAAATTGCAGATTATCGGCCAGGGGCTTTGCCCCTGGACCCCACCAGAACCCTTTTTGAAAAAAGGGTTCTGAACTCCCAAAAACTTTCAAAAAAAGAGCTATTTATCAATATCTTTTTAAAGTTCTTGGGGTCAAGCCCTTCTTTCAAGAAGGGCTTGTGGGGTGCAGGGGTAAAGCCCCTGCAAATCAAATTTTCAAACCCGAAAGGAGTCTCGCCATGACGGATCTCTGGCACTACCTCAAATCCCAAGCCGACAGCGGCCGTCCCATTCTGCTTTACGGCATGGGCAACGGCGCGGACAAGATCATCACGGTCTGCGACGCTTACGGCATCCCCGTCTCCGACGTCTTCGCCAGCGACGGCTTCGTGCGGGGGCACAGCTTCCACGGCAAGGTGGTGCTGTCCTTCACCCAGGCCTGCGAGAAGTACGGCGGGGCGAACATGATCGTCCTTCTCTCCTTCGCCTCCTCCCGTCCCGAGGTGCTGGAGCTCATTGACCGCGTGGACAAGACCTGCGAGATGTACATTCCCGACGTCCCCGTGTGCGGTACCGACCTGTTCAATGCGGAATTTTACGAAGCCCACCGCGACGAGATCGCCGCCGCCCGCGCGCTGTTCGCCGACGAGGAATCCCGCCGCGTGTACGACGGCATCATCGAATACAAGCTCACGGGGCGCATGGACATTCTCCGCGCCACGGAATCGGATCCCGCCGATGCCTACCGAAATATCCTTCATGCAGAACGGTTTCTCACCGCCGCCGACCTGGGTGCCTACAACGGAGACAGCATCCGCGACCTGCGGCAGCATGCCCCCCGCTTGCGGGAGGTCATCGCCATGGAGCCCGACCGCCGCAACTTCCGCAAGCTCACCGAATACGCGACGGCACTGCAGGAGGCGGGGGACGGACTTACCCTCCACGCCGTACAGGCGGGGGCGTGGAGCCATACCGCCACCCTGACCTTCCACGGAAGCGGCAACCGTAACGCCGGCCTCATCGAGGCCATGCTCACCGACGCCCCCACCGAAACGCAGGGCAACATCCTTCCCTCCACCGCCGACAACCCCTACTTCGGCAAGACCAACCAGGTGCCCGTCACCTCTCTTGACACAGTTTGTGAAGGCGTTTTGGACGAGGCTACACACTTGGACTATATCAAGTACGACGTGGAAGGCGCCGAAACCGAGGCGCTTCTGGGCTCCCGCGGGATCATCGAGCGTGACGCCCCCGCCCTGCTGGTGTCGGCTTACCACCGCAATAGCGACCTTTTCCGATTGCCCCTGCTGGTGCATGAATTGAATCCATCCTACAAGCTCTATTTGCGCCGCATGGCGGGCGTGCCGGCGTGGGATATCAATTTGTATGCCGTAACAGAATGACAAAAGCAACCGCTTCCATTTCAGGATGCGGTTGCTTTTTGCGTTAGTTTTGCTCCACCGTCATACTTGTCCCATCGGTGGCAAAAGCGATATCTCCGTCGTAGGTGAACTTGGCGGCGGCGCCCGAGGTTCGCATGGCGGTCACCAGAGAAGCCTCCACCATCCCCACGCTTCCTGCGTGAACCATGCAGTAGCGGAGTCCCGTATTCCTGCGGAGCAGCTCGGCCAAGGCCTTGTCGTAGCCGCCGTGGTGGGGGATCTTAATGATGTCGTAGGCCACCGTATCGCCCAGAAGTCCCATGAACTCGGTGATGCGCTCCTGCTCGGCGTCGCCCGCCAGCAGAATGGAGATATCCCCGAAATACACCGACGTGATGAGGGAGTAGTTGTTCTCCTCCAGCGCGTGTGCATCGTCGGAACCCAGGGTTACCCCCGGCTCATAGAGCTTCGTGGGGTTGATCCACAGACTGCCGTAGGACAGCTCGATGTGCACGTCCTCGGTGGGGCGGTAAACCGCGATTCCTGTGGTTACCTCCAGCATGGACATCATGCGGCGGTAGAGGGAGGAATCCCGCACGTAATCGGGCATATACAAATTCTTCACGGTGTAGTACTGGAGGATCTGGGACATGGTGCCGATGTGGTCGTTGTCGTAGTGGGAAACGATGAGGTAGTCGATGGTGTCAATGCCGTACTCCGTCAGCTTGCGGCTGATGGCGGGGTAATCGTCGGCCTCGCCCGTATCCACCAGAATGACGGTGTCATCCAAACGGAGCAGAATGGCGTCGGAATTGCCCGTGTTCAGGAAATCCACCCGCAGAACGTGAGCGGCATTCTCAAAGGGATCCGCCGAGGGGATCTCGATCACGCTCCCCGTGGGAGCTTCGGTGGGCAGTTCAAGATGGTTGCTGCTGCCCGTTCCTTCGACCAACGTCAGCGTACCCTTGGAGGGATCGTAGATCTCATCCGAACAGCCTGCAAAGCAACAGAACAAGAGCGCGGCCACCGTCAGGCAAACCGAGGCGCGAAGGATATATAACGCAGTTTTCCGTGATCTCATAGAAAACTCCTTCCTCTTTATAGTGCCAACAGTATACCATCCAAATATGGCGTACGTACGCATAAATCGTGAACATTTCTTGCACAGACGAAAAATTGAAACCGTTAAACGCTTTTTCTTTATGCAAGACTGAACTCAAGCTGTAAAGCTCTTGACAAATCCCCTGTTATCTGTTATACTATATACTTGATGAAGTGTTTGCAGAAGGGAGTGCGCCATGGCCATGACAGAAGATCAAATCACCACAACCGTGATCGGGAATCACGAGCTCATGGAACGCTTGGATCGGGATATCCGGGCGGGTCAGCTCTCCCACGCATACATTTTGGACGGCCGGTCGGGTAGCGGACGACACACCATTGCCCGCCACATCTGCGCCGCCATCGCCTGTCACAACCGCCCCGGACAAGTTCTGTCCCACGTGGAGGATGAAGACCAGATGGGCTTCTTCGATCTGGATCTCCCCCCCGAACCCCGCGAGATCCCCCAGGACGCCCCCCTTCCCTGCTGGGATTGCCCGGCCTGCCGCAAGGTGCTGGAGGGGAAATGCCCCGATATTCACATCATCGGGCGGGACGGCAAGGCCTCCGTCGGCGTGGAAGCCATCCGCTTTCTGCGACAGGACGTGCTCATCCCCCCCAACGACATGGACACCAAAATCTATATCATCGAGGACGCCCACACCATGACGGTGCAGGCTCAAAACGCCTTGCTCCTGACCCTGGAGGAGCCCCCGCCCTACGTGCTGTTCCTCTTACTCTGCGACGAAGCCGACGCCCTTCTGGAAACCATCCGCAGCCGCGCCCCTGTGCTTCGCACCCAGCCCATCCCTGACGAGGATATCCGCGCCTTTCTCAAGGAGCGGCGCTGTCCCCTGTCCGAGGAGGATCTTTCTGCCGTGCTTCTGCGGGCAGACGGTTGTATCGGACAAGCCCTGACCCTGGCGGATGCCCGCGCGGTCAAGCCCATCCTAAAGATTCGCGCCCAGTGCGATGAATTCGTAAACGCCTGCGCCGCCAGACGATACGATCAACTCCCCGCTATCCTCACAGGCTTCGGAAGCAAGCGAGACGGGGTCTCCGACGTCATCGCCCTGACCACTCTGGCTGTACGGGATCTGATCCTGCTCCGCCACGGTGATACCGTCAAGCTGAAATACTACACCGACCGTACCGCCGCCGAGGAGCTGGCGGGCCGTTTCACCACACGCGCCCTGCTCCGCGTGTATCACGCCTTGGGACGCGCCGCCGACAGTCTGGAGGGCAATGGCAACGTCCGTCTGACCCTGATGCAGTTGGCAGTCGATATCACCCCATAACCATCCCCTCGGTTCCGTCCGAGGTACGCATATACGAGAAAGGAATCCATCATGGAGAATAACGAAAAGAATCCTGCCCGCCCCGAGGGTCGCCCCGAAGGGGATCGCCCCCGCAACCACGGGCATAACCGCAATCGCGGCCGCAACCGTAACAGAAACGATAGAAACGATAAAAACGCCAATCAGCCTCGCAATAACCCTCCCCGCAACGAGCAGGAAGCCGCTCCCCGCGCCGCCGAAGTGCAGGAGTCGAACAAGGCTACGCCCTCCTCCTCGACGGAACCCCGCCGTCAGCCTCCGGCTACGGGTCGTCCTCAACGCAATATCCGCCGTCCCTCCAATCAGGCTGAATTACCCGATATGGAGAATCTGCTCATCGACGACAACATGAAAACGCCCCCTACTCCTGTGGATCCCGATGATGCCCCCGATGCCGCTGAGGTGGAGCGCATTCTGGAGCGAGACGTATTCGCCCGCCACGAGGAGCCTATTCCCGAGGTACTTCCCGAGGGCAAGCTGATCATCGCAGGCATCCGTTTCCGCGCAGGTGGCAAGACCTACTTCTTTGATCCCGGCAATCTCACCTGTAAGGTGGGGCAGTACGCCATTGTGGAAACCGCTCGCGGTCTGGAGTTCGGTGAGGTCTGTATTTCCAACCGCATGATCGACGAGTCCATGATCGTTCCTCCCCTGCGCCCCGTGGTGCGCATTGCCACCGAGGCAGACATCGCCCACAACAAGGAGAACCACGAAAAGGAGGATGCCGCTTACCCCATCGGCGTACAAAAGATCGCCGAGCACAAGCTGGACATGAAGCTGGTTTCCATCCAGTACACCTTCGATAATTCCAAGCTCCTGTTCTACTACACCTCCGCCGGCCGCGTGGATTTCCGTGAGCTGGTCAAGGATCTGGCAGGTGTGTTCCACGTCCGTATCGAGATGCGGCAGATCGGCATCCGCGACGAGTCCCGCATGATCGGCGGTCTCGGCGCCTGCGGCCGTCCCCTGTGCTGCTCCACCTTCCTGACGGATTTCGGTCAGGTGTCCATGAAGATGGCCAAGGAGCAGAATCTGTCCCTGAACTCCACCAAGATCTCGGGCTGCTGCGGCCGTCTCATGTGCTGCCTGCGCTTCGAGTACGATACCTACGTAGAGGAGATCCGCAAGACCCCCGCCCAGGGCACCTTCGTCAATACCCCCGACGGCCCCGGCGTGGTCACCGAGATCTTCCCCCTCCAGGGCGAGGTGAAGGTCAGCCTCCGCAACCAATCCGACTCCGCTCCCAAGAAATACAAGCGAGAGCTGGTTGAGGTGCAGACCCGCACGCCCCGTTCCGAGGGGAGCGTCAGCGAGCCCGATTCCGACGAATAAGGTTTATTTGGGGAATTGCAGGGGGATTCACAGATTATTAACATCTTTTCCGAGATTTTTCGGCGAGAAATTCCCGCATACCCCTTGAAAAAATATGATTTTGTGATATAATAAAAGGTAAGCCATATTCGCTCATTCGGCGTATATGAGCAAATACTTAAACGGAGGACATCACAATGGCATACAAGATTAGCGATGATTGCATCTCCTGCGGCGCTTGCGCTGAGAACTGCCCCACCGAGGCTATCTACGAGGCTGACGGCAAGTACGAGATCGACGCTGACAAGTGCATCGACTGCGGCTCTTGCGCAGACGCTTGCCCCGTTGAGGCTCCCAAGGCTGAATAATTCAGACTAAAACTCAAAACCAAAGAGCTGTCACTTTTTCGTGACAGCTCTTTTTCTTTTTATTTTATTTTTCCGTTTTCGATTCTGATTGTCTTCTCGGCATTTTCAACCGTTGAACGCCTGTGAGCGATAATAATAACCGCCGCATTCTTTGAAAGCTCCGAAAGCGTTTCTTTGACCTTGATTTCGGTCTTTGTGTCAACGTATGCCGTTGCTTCGTCAAAAATAACGTAAGGCGTTTTGTTGAGAAATGCTCTTGCAAGAAGCACAAGCTGAATTTCGCCGTTTGAGAGATTCTGCGGTGATGCGGTGAAAACGGTGTTATAGCCGTCGGGCAAGCATGAGATAAATTCATCTGCACCTGCAAGCTTTGCCGCCGCTTCAATCGCCTGCATATCAGCGTTTTCTTTGCCGTAAGCAATGTTTGCGGCAAGCGTTTCTTCAAACAGGGTTGCCTCCTGATTGATAACGCTGAATTTTCTGCGGTAGCCCTCAAGTTCAAGGCTTGCAATATCCTTGCCGCCGCAATAAACCGCACCGCTGTCAGGCTTATAAAATCTCAACATAAGCTTTGCAAGCGTGCTTTTGCCTGCGCCCGTATCACCCGAGAGTGAGATTATGCCCTTTTGGGGAATCGAAAAGCTGACGTTTTCAAGAACGTTTTCGTTTGTGCCCGGATAAGCAAAGCT
>JAZRIF010000213.1:0-4042 GCA_045645165.1 Eubacteriales bacterium | reverse complement strand
CGCCGCGTTTTGCGCAGCTTGGATATTATACCACATCCTCTTGAGTTTGTCAAGGGGTTTTTCAAAAGTTTTTTAAGTTTTTTTCAAAACTTTTTTTGACTTTCAAAACCGCTTTTCGACTCGGAGCGGAAGTGCTCGACTATTATATCACACTCTCTTGCTTTTGTCAAGAGGTTTTTCAAAAGTTTTTTCAACTTTTTTTGCGATATTTTGTCTCGCTGTTCTGCGGCAGGCTTTTTGTGACCCGCTCATTGACAGCCGCTGTTTGACAGCTTGCATATTATAGCACTTTCGTTTTCATTTGTCAAGCACTTTTTGACAAGTTTTTTCACTTTGGCGTACCGAGCACGTTTGCACAAAAGAAGGGCAAGCCGTTTGTACAACTTGCCCAACAAACACCGATTTAATCCTTCAATCCGGCGCAAAACCCGTTCAGCCCCGACGTTTTCCCTTCGGGATCGAAACAATGATACGCCACCACTCTGCGTCGGTTCAGGTCGGCACAAACACCCTGACCGTACATCCCGCCCCCGGCAACCACACCGTCCGCCAAGCGACTGATACCATATCCATAGTTTGCCACCGTGTCGATTTGGAAATTTGTAAAGATATCCGACCATTCCTCGGAATATATTCTGCGATCTCCCCACATACCTCTATTAGCCCACAGCCAACCAATCTTAGCCAGATCCTCTGTGCGGAAGTAGAGCCCCGTTCCTCCCACGGTATGGCCATTCACGTCTCGGCTCCACGCATTGACATGACATCCCAAAGGGACAAAGACTTCTTTTTGCATGAAAAGTTCCAGATCCATCCCCGTGATCTCCTCTACAACACGCCCTACAATATAGTAGCTTCCATCAGAGTATACGAATTTCGACTCGGGATCCGACACAATGGGGATGGCGAACAGGGTATGCAACCACTCGGGATCCTCCCAAAGATGAGCATTGGTGTTATCAAAATCAATGCCATACTTCGCTCCCGTGCGGTGACGCATGACCTGATGGAGGGTGATATCTTTCCACTTCGGATCGGTTTTCTCCGTGAAATAACCCGAAAGATACTGACCCAGGGTGTCCGTGAGCTTCAGAAGCCCGCGGTCGTACAAAATACCCACGGCTATGGATGTGATCGCCTTCGCCGTAGAATAGCAATCATGACCGGGATTTCCGGGCTGAAAATCCCGTTTTTCCATATGGTACAGCCCTTCTCCCTCCGCAGGAGCTTCCATGGTAACGACCGAGTAGTAGATCCCGCGGCCGTTCTGGCGGCAGACTTCCTCGATCATGGCATTCATAAACTGTGAGTGTTTCATAATTTCCTTCCTTTATATTAAGTCATTCAGATTGATAAGCTCTAACCCCGCTCGCAGAGCATGGGTATAGGTGTAAGCCGTCCCGCCATGGCTACGGACGCAGTACGCAACACACACGTCACTTCCCTCCACCAAACGGCGGTCACGCTCCAACATACAGCCTTCAAAATACGAGTCAAACAGAAAGCGGTGGCTATCGGCGCGCTCTAATATATAATGATAGGTACGTGTGCTGATCTCGTCCCAGCGCTCGGTCTGATTGCGACAAGGCAGAATCAATTCCAGCCGAATATGCGGATACTTATCCTTCATATCCAGCACCTTGAGCGCCGCAACGGTATCGAACCCCATGGCGCCTCCAGCACGGAAGGTGGTCGCGCCTCGCTCGCAGAGCTGTGCAATAACCTGTTCCAAAAGTTCCGGCAGGCGCATAGCAGCCTCGTATGATATGTTCCGATGCCCTGTAAAGCATACAGTTCGAACAAAATCCCCCATGTTCCCCTCGCTTCTATATAATTCTCAATTTATTGTTTCTTTTTCAACTTCCGGTTGTATATTTAAAAGATGCACCGGCTTCCGTTGTCCCACCGAGCCGATTTCGAACCGTTATCGGATACACCTTCGCATCCGTCCGCCGAAATAGCGCTCAAAGGCGAATCCAACTCAACGGAAAAGCCTTCCATATCCGACTTCCGCGGCGGGATACACCTGCCGAGGTCGTTTCGAATCGTATGGTAGGGGGCGGATATGATCCGCCCGACTACAAGGGTGGGTTCTTGCTTATTTTACTCTCATCGCGGCCACCCTCTCCGCCTCCGGAGTCACATACGCCGTCCAATTCGTATGATAGGTCACAAATCCCGGCTTGGCTCCGGGCACCTTGCGGACGTGGCGGACGAGCAGATAATCCACGGGGATCTGCGCCCCGCCGGCGGCTTTGGAGTAGTGGGCGGCGATGGCGGCGGCATCGGTGAAGTCCTGGGCGTCGGGCTCCTCTCCGTTCGTCACCATGACCACGTGAGAACCGGGGACGCCCTTGGCGTGAAACCAGTAGTCATTGCGGTCGGCCAGCTTGTGGGTAATGTGCTCGTTTTGCAGGTTGTTCTTCCCGCACAAGACCAGGTAACCGTTGGTGGTTCTGAACTTGGCCACGGTGGGGGCGGGTTGCTTCTTGGGGGCGGCGTAGCCCTTCATGCGGGAAGCGTAGCCCGAACGGTAGAGCTCGTCGCGGATCTCGGCCAGATCGTTTGCCGTCTCGGCGCGGGTCAGGGCATCGAAGACCGTGTAGATGTAGGCCAGCTCGGCCTCGCCCAGCTCGATCTGTCGAGCCAGCTCCACCTTGGCGTTGCGGGCTTTGGCGTACTTCTTGTAGTATTTCTGGGCGTTGGCCGAGGGAGTCAGCCGCTCGTCCAGGTCGATCACGACGGTGCCGTATTCCTCTTTCTCCTCGTCCCAAATCTCGTAGTCGGTGATCTCGGCCTGCTTCATGCCGCGGGTGAGCTGCCAGAGGTTGGCGGTGATCATGTCGCCGTATTTCTTGTGTACGTCGGCCTTTTCGCAGTCCGCAAGCTCGCTGTGCTGGATGTCCAGCTTCTTCTTGATGCGGCTCTCGGCGTTGGTCAGCAGGCGCAGAACGTCGGCGGCGCGCTGGCGGATGCGAGATTCCTTGTCGCGGGTCTCGAAATAGGCGTCCAGCATGCTGCTGGCCGACTCAAAGGGGCGAGTCTCCACGGGGGGCGCGTACTGGGTCAGGGGGCAGAAGGCGTACTCCACGGCGTTACTACCGTCGTAGACCATGGTGGGTTGGTAGTTCCCTTCCCTCACGCGAGACATGACCACGTCAAAGCCCCGCCATGCCTCCTCGGCCGAGGCGTAGCGCAGGGGAGTATCGGTGTGGCGGGTGGCGATCACCGCCATCTCGCGGGCAACCGTGGCGGAAATGCCGCAGAAACGGGAAAGGATAAATTTATCCAGGGGCTTGTCGGGAGACTCGGCGGCGTAGAGCTCCGCAAAGCGGGCAAAGTCCACCTCCAAGGGGTTGTCCTTATCCTGCGCGGGAGGCAGCTCGTAGCGCATACCGGGGAGCACCTGCCGCTGGGCGGAGGTGGAGAAGTCCACAGTTTTCAGAGCCGAGATGATCTTCCCCTCCCCATCGGTGAAGATGAGGTTGGAGTACTTGCCCATGATCTCGGCCACGATGCGGCGGGTGCAGGCAAAGCCCATCTCGTCGCGGGTGTCGAATTCCAGAGTCACCACGCGCTCAAAGCCCTCCTGACGGATATCGGACAACCGCGCGCCCGTGAGGTGCTTGCGGAGGAGCATACAGAACATGGGGGCTTGGGCGGGGTTTTCGCGGGTCAGGTCGGTAAAGCTCATGCGGGGGCCCGTTCCCGCGTTGATGAGCAGCCGCTTGCCGCCCTCGGTGGAGCGGAGCTGGAGGATGATCTCGTCCCGCTCGGGCTGCATGACTTTTTCAATTCTGCCGCCAAGGGCTACGGTGCGGATCTCATGCACCATGCAGGCGAGCATACCGGCGTCAAAGGCCATTGTATCGTTTCCTTTCGGTAGGGGATTGTTGTAAATTGCAGTTTATCGGCCAGGGGCCTTGCCCCTGGACCCCACCAAAGAACTTTTTGAAAAAAGTTCTTTGGAATCTCAAAAACTTTCAAAAAGGGTTATTTATCAATATCTTTTTTGAAAGTTCTTGAAGGGTGTCCAGAGGGA